>CAZVRN010000181.1:0-7014 GCA_964629485.1 uncultured Thermodesulfobacteriota bacterium
TACTCCCTGATAACATCAACCTCGTCGGCTCCTTCAGGCGATTTCACATCACCGTCCAGGGTAAGAACGTTCTCATGGAGGTCAATGTTCAGGTCTCCGGGTTTTACACCGGGCATATCAGCCAGCAGGGTGATCTCTGTATCCGTTTCAAAGATGTCCACTGCCGGCGTGAAAGCCAGCCCCGGCCTGGTTTGTTCGGCAGGAGCGGCCACTTCCGCTTTCTCTTTTACCTGAAGCGCTTTGCTTTCAGCATCTGCCATGGCATATCCCTCCTTTCATTCTAACTAAATATTAAGACGTCTTGACAGTGATTTGTTTGGGTTTTGCCGCCTCCGTTTTAGGCAGAACTACTGTCAGGACTCCATCCGCACAGTGGGCTTCCACCTTGTCCGTATCCACCTGAGCTGGCAGACTGACGATCCGGCTGAACTTCCCGGCTTCCCTTTCCCGGCGATGATACTGGGCCTTCTCATCTTCGACCGGGAGCTTCCTTTCGCCCGAGATGGAGAGGGTATCCCCAGTCACAGAGATATCCAACTCATCGGCCTTGAATCCGGGCAGCTCCGCTCGAACATAATAGTTATTCTTGTCTTCGGTTACATTCATTAGGGGAAAGACACCGGCCGCGGGTTCCCTGGAAAGGCCTCTTAAAAGGCCGCCGGTAAGCCAGTCCATCTGCCTTCTCATGCGTTCAAGTTCCTCAAACGGGCTTGTCCAACCCCCTGCGGGCCAACTGATCATTTTGCTCAATAACATGCTGCATCCCTCCTTATTATTGGATTTACTAAAATGACAGTAAAAACCTTGAAACCAGCTCCCATAACTCCAGAGTTATCTTGATCAATTTTTTTTAAAAGCCTTTTAAGCCTCTATCGATGAATGGATATTTTTATGTATTCTTGTAAAAAGAGATAATTCTAATTTTCGAGTTGTCAAGAGAAGTAGTAATTTTTTTCACAAATTAATTGAAAGATAATTTAGCGTCCCTTGACAAAAAAAGAACAGTGCTTATCTTCATTTCAGAACACAATGCAACTAACTGTTATTGTTATTTTAAATTATTTCATATTTTCTTGATCCATTGCCATCAAGCTCGTTTTTATTTGAGCACCACAGTCTAAAGCAATGCGTTAAGGGAGGTGGTTTTTATGACAAGCTTAATTCCATGGCGCAGCCGCAGAGAAATCGACCGCTTTAAAGGTGAATTTGACAGACTGTTCGATGACTTCTTTACCCGGGGCTTTTTCGGTCGTTCATTGGAAGAGATGGATTGGGTGCCTGCGGTAGACATGTCCGAGACCGAAAAAGAAATCGTGATCAATGCTGAGGTCCCGGGCATGGATGCAAAGGACATTGATATCTCTCTCAACGGAAGGATTTTAACCATCAAGGGTGAAAGAAAACAGGAGAAAGAAGAGAAGGAGAAAAACTATCACCGTGTTGAGCGCAAGTACGGGGCTTTCTCCAGGTCATTTGAACTTCCGACCGATGTGGATGCTGACAAGGTAAAGGCTAGTTACAAGAATGGTGTGCTGAATCTCAATCTACCCAAAACCAAAGAGCAGTCCGTTAAAAAAATCGAAGTGAAAGTTGCATAATTTGAATCACGATGGAGAGGTCAAAGAAAAAGCGGACTTTACGATTAAGTCCGTTTTTTCTTTTCAAGGCTGATACCAGGAACAGTTATTTTCGTTCTTGATTATTTGAGATAATAAATGGGGAAGCAGCCACTTTGAATGGCGAATTAACCATATGATCCATTTTTTTATTGTTTATAACCGGGCCGCTTGATATATCCTTAGATATATCTAGTTAATAATTTCCTCTACAGGAGAAACCTCAGTGGAAAAGCATCATAAGTTTTCAATATGGTACGTTCTATTGGGAATATGGGTTGTTTTTATCATCCAGAACTATCTTGCCGCTGCATTTACAATTCAGACGATTCCATATAGCCAGTTCCTAAAACTGTTAAAAGAACAGAAGATAACAGAGGTGGCTATCAGTCAGGGCATCATTCAAGGCAGGATGATTAACGGAGAGACAGGCACCGGACGCGGCAAGCTCTTTAAGACCGTAAGGGTTGACCCGGAAATATCAAAACTCCTTGAGCAATATAACGTGACCTTTAAAGGCAAATTAGAATCCACCTTTTTACGCGATCTGTTTTCCTGGATTTTCCCTGTCTTTCTGTTCCTTGGAATCTGGTATTTCTTGTTTCGAAGGATAGCCGGCCGGCAGCCGGGTTTCATGTCCCTGGGGAAAAAGAAAGCAAGAGTTTATAAACAGGAAGACCTGGATGTAACTTTTCAGGATGTGGCCGGTGTTGATGAAGCGAAACAGGAACTGGTCGAGATTGTCAGTTTTTTGAAAGCGCCCGATAAATTTACGGAGCTGGGCGGCAAGATGCCTCGCGGGGTTCTGCTCGTCGGACCTCCGGGTACCGGCAAGACCCTCCTGGCAAAGGCTGTGGCCGGAGAAAGCGGAGTGCCTTTTTTCATCATGAGCGGTTCGGAATTCGTAGAGATGTTTGTGGGATTGGGCGCGGCCAGGGTCAGGGATCTCTTTGAAGAGGCCAAGAAAGAGGCTCCCTGCATCATTTTTATTGATGAATTGGATGCGCTCGGAAAGGCGAGAGGGCTCGGTGGAGTCGCCGGCGGTCATGACGAGAGAGAGCAGACATTAAACCAGCTTCTCGTGGAAATGGACGGCTTTGATCCCGGAATAGGCATCATCCTGATGGCGGCCACGAACAGACCGGAGATCCTGGACCCCGCGCTGTTGAGGGCCGGACGTTTTGATCGCCAGATCTTGGTTGATCGCCCCGATAAGAAAGGCCGGGAAGAGATCCTGAAAATATACCTGAAAAATATTCAGATCGCAGAAGACCTTGACGTGGAGAAACTGGCTAATATGACCCCGGGCATGGTGGGAGCAGACCTTGCAAACCTGGTAAACGAAGCAGCACTCTTGGCCGTCAGAAGGGGAAAAATGAAAGTCGGAATGCCGGAATTTGAAGAAGCTGTGGAGCGGGTCATGGCTGGTCTTGAAAAAAAGAATCGTCTGATCAATCCGAAGGAAAGAGAGATTGTCGCCCATCACGAGATGGGACACGCCATCGTTGCCCTCTCTTTGCCCGGAACGGATCCTGTTCAGAAGATATCCATCATCCCCCGCGGCATTGCCGCCCTCGGTTATACCATACAGGTCCCCACTGAAGACCGTTACCTCATGAGTAAAACCGAACTGCTTAACAAGATAGCCGTCCTGTTTGGAGGACGGGCATCAGAGGAGATCGTATTCGGGGACATTTCCACCGGGGCCCTTGATGACTTGTCAAAAGCCACGGATATTGCGCGGAGCATGGTCAAAGAATACGGAATGAGCGATAAGGTCGGGCAGGTTTACTTTGCGCGGGGTAAAAAAGCTACATACCTGGATTTGGGCTTGGAAGGCGCTGCAGAATACAGTGAGACCACGGCAGAATTGATCGACAGTGAGGTTAAAGAGATATTGCGAAAACAGTACGAAAAAGCCATCACTATTCTCAAAGAGAAGAGACCGATCCTTGAGAGGGGAGCCAAACTGCTTCTGGAAAGAGAAAAAATCGAGGGCGAGGAGCTGAAAGCCCTTATGAAAGAGACTCAAGGCCCTCCTGAAACCAGCAAGTGAATTCATCTTGGCCCGGATTAATTCCTGTTGCTAGGTCGTGTTGTCCTCATTTTTTCTTTTTTTGCTAAACTGAGGGGGATTACCTTCCTGTTGCTTTGCAACTCCGATAATAAAATTGTCGAGGCCATCCGCTAAAGAATGAAGTTCTAAAAAATTTTTATATTGCCTAAGGCAGCACTTGATTACCGCCAGATGTAAGGCCTTTAACGTGGGTAAAGTAAAAAAATATAAGAAAATTTAATTTGCCTTTCCAGAGGTTAACTCACTGTTTCAACTATATCTTTTCAAAAAATAACAGGTTTTACCTGTTATTTTTTTATCTTTACTTTTCACTTAAAAACGCTAACATCATTTTATATTTTCTATACGTTTAAGACTAATAAATTGTGACACTTTTTTCTTCCTGAATTATTTTCCAGGAAGCAAGCCGGAGTATAAAGAGTGTTATGACCAACCGTTTTTTCGCCCACAGCTTGGATGGACAGCCCCCGGACAATTGGCAGCCGCTTGAGGAACATCTTAGAAACGTGGCGATTTTAGCCCGTTCTTTTGCGGATGCTTTTAATGCCGGGACCTGGGCTTACATGGCCGGGCTCTGGCATGATTTGGGGAAATACTCAAAGGCGTTTCAGGATATGCTTTTAAAGGCGGACGGGACTGAGGCGCATATAGAGACACACCGTGGTCGGGTTGACCATTCTACTGCTGGCGCACAGCATGCTGCCAAGAGACTGGAAGATCAGGGAAAGCTATTAGCCTACGCCATCGCGGGGCACCACTCCGGTTTGCCTGATGGAGTCTCTAATGAAAATTCCTGTCTTAATAAAAGGCTCGAAAAAGAAATATGTGATTATTCTGCTTGCCCGGATTCTATTTTAAAGGTTCAACTTGATCTGGCTAATGTGCCGTTTGCGCCGCATAAAAAGCGATTCGGATTTCAACTCGCCTTTTTTACCAGGATGATTTATTCCGCCCTGGTTGATGCGGATTTCCTGGACACAGAAGCATTTATGGACCCGGTGAAATCAGCGTGGCGCAAGGGTTATCCATCATTAGCCACTCTGCAAAAAAGACTGGCTTCACGTCTTAATGAATTGGCAGCCTGCTCTCCATCCACATTCATCAACAAACAGCGGGCAAATATTCTGGAAGCCTGTTTAAAAGCTGCGGAGAATCCGCCGGGTTTATTTTCTTTGACCGTGCCCACAGGCGGTGGGAAGACCCTGTCGTCACTCGCTTTTGCGCTTAAACATGCCCTTAAGAACGAACTTGAAAGGATTATTTACGTAATCCCGTATACAAGTATCATTGAGCAGAACGCAGAAGTTTTTCGGGATATCCTGGGAGAACAAGCTGTGCTTGAACATCACAGCAATTTTGAACCCAAAGAAGAAGACTGTCGTTCTCGCCTGACCTCGGAAAACTGGGACGCACCCCTAATAGTTACTACCAATGTACAATTTTTTGAGTCCCTCTTTGCAAGAAGATCTTCAAGATGCAGGAAGATTCACAATATTGCGAAAAGCGTCGTTATATTGGATGAAGCCCAGATGCTGCCCGTGCCTCTTTTAAAACCTTGCCTGGAGATACTTCGAGAACTTACGTCTGCTTATAATACGACTATTGTTCTTTGTACCGCCACACAGCCGGCTTTATCCACCACTGAAAGCTTTAAGGACGGCCTGGACAATGTTACGGAAATCATTCCAAACCCAAAACAATTGTACACCGGTTTTAAACGGGTGCGCTTTAATAACTTGGCGGAATTATCCAATGAAGAACTGTCTGACATAATATTAAATCATGAGCAGGTCTTGTGTATTGTTAACACCCGCAAAAATGCTCGAACCCTTTTCGAATTAATACGCGAGCATGAAAATTGTTATCACTTGAGCGGGCTTATGTGCCCTCAGCACCGCACCGAAATCCTGTCAAAGATAAAAACACTCCTGAAAAACAATCAGCCATGCCGCGTCGTAAGCACCCAGCTAGTTGAAGCGGGAGTGGACGTTGACTTTCCGGTTGTTTTCAGGGCTATGGCCGGCATCGACTCCATCGCCCAGGCAGCCGGCAGGTGTAACAGAGAAGGAAGGTTGCCGGAGAACGGCCAGCTCTATGTTTTTTCTCCAGAATCAACCGGAAAGTACCGTCAATTTCAAATAAATGCCGATATCGCTGAAATGGTGATGCGCCATCACGATGATCCGCTGTCAATAGAAGCGGTTGAAGAATATTTTAAAAATTTATTCTGGATCAAGGGCGATCAATTAGATGCTCACCAAATCCTGAAAATCTTGTCCGAAGGTGCGTCAGCCGGAAATTTCCCGTTTAAAGAGGTTGATGAAAAATTCAAGATAATTCAAGACGACATGGTTCCAATTATCATCCCTTTTAATCGGGAAGCTCAAGAAATCATCCAAGGCCTTCGCTACGCAGAGCACACAGGCTTGCTTGCCCGCCGGGCCCAGCGTTTTATAGTGCAGGTATATCCAAACATCGTGAACAGCCTGGAATACTCGGGCAGTGTCGAACGGTTACAAAATCAATATTTAGTTCTTATAAATCAAGATTTATACAACAACGATTTAGGACTTTGCGCGGAAAATCCAACCTTCCACGATGTTGAAAGTTTAATCCAATAAGGAGGTTTTTTTATGGCTTACGGCGTAAAACTTAAGGTCTGGGGTGATTACGCCTGTTTCACACGTCCGGAAATGAAAGTGGAGCGGGTGAGCTATGACGTGATGACCCCGTCAGCGGCTCGCGGTATTCTTGAGGCCATCTACTGGAAGCCGGCGATCCTTTGGGTGGTGGACAGGATTCATGTTTTAAAACCGATTCGCTTTGACAACATCCGGCGGAATGAAGTGGCCGGCAAGATACCAGTGGGTCCTGTAAAAAAGGCTATGAAGGATGGTAAAACCCCTCTTTACCTGTTCATAGAAGATAACCGCCAACAGCGAGCGGCCATGGTCCTGCGTGATGTGGCCTATGTTATCGAAGCGCATTTTCAGTTCACCGGGGATGAAGATAACAACCCGGCCAAACATCACGAGATTTTCATGCGCCGCGCCAGAAACGGCCAGTGTTTTCATCGGCCCTATCTGGGCTGCCGGGAATTTCCGGCTCACTTCGAACTCATTGAGGACGAAATCCCATCTTCTGAACTCAAGAAGGAAAATGTCCTGGGCTGGATGCTTCATGATATAGATTTTAAAAACAACATGGAAGCCAAATTTTTCAGGGCGGTGATGCGGGACGGGGTTATTGAAATCCCTCCTTTTAACGGAAAGGAGGTCAAGGCATGATCCTGCAGGCTTTGAATGATTATTACCAGAGGCT
>CAZVRN010000182.1:0-7002 GCA_964629485.1 uncultured Thermodesulfobacteriota bacterium
CAAATGTTGGTAGGCCTTAACCCCCATAATCTCTTTTTCCTTGGGGTTGACCGGGAAAATCTTGCCCTTGAAATTCAGTTTCATCGAGCCTTCGATAAAGGAGTTGCCTCCCCACATAAAGCCGCCTCCCCTGGGCGTGGCGCCCACCACGGCGATATTCCTGGGATAAAATAACCGATCCAGAGCGTGAGACATTTCCTCCTCTTCGGAAACACTCCAGAGCGTGTTTAACTTCCTGGAACTATCTATAGCCATAAAAATCCTCCAAATGATGACCCTTATGTATCAAATTTTTTCTGAGGCTGAAAATCAAACGCCGGGGTGTTTTGTCCTTCCGCGCGATCCATGATGAAAACAGCTATCTAGCGAACCTTATAAACACCGGGGCGTACTTTCAGCTAAATTATCAGTTTAGTCCAACTGGCAGTGAAAATCAAGGCAGGCCGGCAATTCCCGGTGGAAGGGGGAATAAACATGGTATCCCCCCAGTCAAGGTCTGGGTGTTGGGCCAAGCCGGGATGAAGGAGATACGTGCCTGGCAAAAGAGGTGGCTGAGGCAGGCGAGGAGCGCGAGGCCTTTAAGCTGAGCCGGTGCGCTCCGGCCCGGATAAGGCCAACTTCTAATCGCTGAGAAAGAGGTAGTCCCGGTATTTTTTCAAGTTGACCAGCACCTTCGCGGCCACCTGGAAGGTGGGGAAAGTGGCGATGCCAGCCTCACGAAATCTTTCTTCGGTTTCCTGCCTCGCCCCCTCGATCATGGGGTCCAACTCCCGTTCCAGGATACTTAAAAGAGGTTTACCAAAAAGTTTCTTGGCCTCGATCATAAGGTCCAGAAACATGGTCAGTCCTCTGTGGCCCATTTCCCTGAAAAAGAAGCGCAGGGGCATGGAAAAAATCAGGGCGTCAATGTTGGGGTCATGTCTGAGGAGGGTGATCAGTTTTATGAAATTATCCCTCACAAAAACGACTTCCATGAGATCGAGCGGATTTTTGGAGCTGCTGCCTTCCAGAGGCACGAATTCTTCCAGGGCTTTAATGGTTTTTTCCGTGAGCTGAGGGACTTTCAGCCCCTCTTTTTCCGCCATATCGGTCATGGTCACAGATCCTCCGCCGGCTCCCCCGATAATGGCCACGTTCGTACCCTCGGGCAAATTGATTCTTCCCACGGCTGATAGAGTAAAAATCATTTCCTCCATGGAATCCACGGAGATGATGCCCGTCTGTCTGCACAGGGCCTGCCAGATTTTATTAGATCCCGCGATGGCGGCGGTATGAGACCGGGTAGCCCTGGAACCGCCTTCGGTCTGACCGCCTTTCCAGACTACCATCGGTTTTTTCCGGGTGATTTTTTTTGCGGCTTCAAAAAACAACCGCCCGTCGCTGAGACCTTCAATGTATGAGCCGATGATTTTGGTTTTTTCATCCTGAGCGAAATAATTCAAAAATTCATGGGCCTTCAGGTCTATGGCGTTACCATAACTTACGACCTTGCTGAAACGCAGACCCTGGGGCGCGCCTTCGTAAATAATGTAGCTCGCCAACTGGCCGCTCTGGGAAAAGAGACTGATCGGCCCGGACCTGGCGGGGAAATCATTGGACCAGGCCAGCCCCCCTTCGGGGCAGTAAAGGCCCATGCAGTTCGGGCCGAGTATCCTTACGCCGCCCTTTCCGGCGATTTCAAGGAGTTTCTTCTCCATCTCAGCATGTTCAGCGCGGCCGGTTTCACTGAAACCCGCTGTAAGAAGGTGTACGAATTTAACACCTTTAGCCGCACAATCTTCCATGACCTGAAGCGCCGCCCGAACGGGCACAGTAAATATAACCAGGTCAACTTCTCCCGGAATATCTCGAATGCTGTGATAGACCTTGTAACCAAGAATATAATCGGCCGTGGGGTGCACCGGATAAAGCTGGCCTTGAAATTCCTGTTTAATAAAAGCGGCGATATAGGAATTCCCGCTTGACCATCCTTTGCCCTTCTTGGGGGACGCGCCTACCACGGCCACGCTTTTGGGATAAAAAAGTGTATCTAAATCATGGGATGTTTTTTCAGACACAAAATACCTCCGTTACAGACTGGGAAATACGTCCAAATGCGCTCAAAAGATATTGCAAAAAATGATGCAGGTCAAGCCCATTGCCTTTTCAGGAGACAACATGCCGGTAAAAATTATACTTAAACCGCTTTCAAGCTTGAAATAAACGTGGCAAAACACTATCTTATTTTTATCAGGCCCTCTTTTTGGAAAACCGGCAAGGATCGACAGCAAAAAGCAAGGCCGTTATGAATCTTATTTTCAGTGCCCGCTCAACGTAGCGACGCGAAGACTTAATTATTATAAGGAAGGAAGAGCATGGCAGACCACTGTACAAAACATCCGGACCGTCCGGCGGTGATCACCTGCGTCAAGATGAATTTCGGCTACTGCCAGGAATGTTTGGACACCTGTGAAGCCTGTACTGAACCCTGCGGATACTGCAAGAATCGCAGCGGCTGCGTAATTTACGAACTTTGCCGAAAAAGTGAAAAAGCACGCCGCCTGCGCGATGAGTGCGAAGATAGGGCCTAAGCTATTTTAAATACGCCAAATTCGTGCAAAAATGAATATGTATTGCTTTCTCTTCCAGCGGATCAGGGGTCATGACAGGTAAAACGGTTGCGGAAAAATTGATCGGCGCTCACCTGACCGAGGGCCGACCGGAAAAAGGGACTGAAATTGGGCTGAAAATAGACCAAACCTTGACTCAAGACGCCACCGGAACCATGGTTTACCTGGCTTTCGAGGCCATGGGGCTTTCCAGGGTTGAAACCGAATTCTCCATAAGCTACGTGGACCATAACTTAATCCAGACTGATTTCAAAAACGCTGATGATCATCGTTTTCTTCAGTCGGCGGCGGCAAAATTCGGGGTTTACTTCTCGAAACCGGGTAACGGCATCTGCCACCAGGTTCACCTGGAACGTTTTGGCCGTCCGGGTAAAACCCTGCTCGGTTCGGACAGCCATACCCCAACCAGCGGCGGTCTGGGGGTTCTGGCTATTGGGGCCGGCGGCCTGGACGTGGCTGCGGCCATGGCCGGTTATCCTTTTTACCTGACCTACCCTAAAATACTGGGGGTTCATCTCTCCGGAAGCCTGCCAGAATGGGTTTCAGGCCGGGATATCATCCTCGAACTCCTGCGCCGCCTGACAGTAAAAGGCGGGTTAGGATATATCATTGAATTTTTCGGACCGGGCGTCATGTCTCTAAGCGTACCGGACCGGGCCACGGTGGCCAACATGGGCGCTGAACTGGGCGCCACGACCACGGTCTGGCCCAGTGACGAAAAGACCCGTCTTTTTCTGGCCGCACAGGGGCGTGAAGATGACTACGTTCCCCTGAGCGCCGATAAAGACGCGGTTTACGATAAGGTGATCGAGCTGGACCTTGCTTCCCTGGAGCCCTTGATTGCCTGTCCTTCCTCGCCGGATAATGTCATTCCGGTCAGAGAAGCCGCTGGCAGAGAGATTTCTCAAGTCATCATCGGTTCGTGCGCCAATTCTTCGTATCGCGACTTGATGACTGTAGCCGAAATCGTCGCAGACAAAACGATTCACCACCGCGTCAGCTTTGAAATCAACCCCGGCAGCCGCCAGGTCCTGGAGAACATTATTTTAGACGGAGGCCTGATAAAACTTGTCCGGGCCGGAGCCCGCGTGCAGCAGCCCGGCTGTTTCGGATGCATCGGCATCGGCCAAGCTCCGGCCAGCGAAACTATTTCCATCAGGACCTTTACCCGTAATTTTCCCGGCCGAAGCGGGACCAAAAACGACCAGGTTTATCTCTGCTCCCCGGAAAGCGCGGCTGCGGCGGCTCTGACCGGCCGCATCACCGACCCGCGTCACCTGGGAGATTATCCGGGGGTTTCCCTGCCCGAAAGATTTTTCATCAATGACCGGGCCGTTATCCCGCCCTCTGAGGACGCTTGGGGCGTTGAGATCATTCGAGGTCCGAACATCAAGCCGTTTCCCGGGTTTGAAGAGATGCCAAGCAGGCTTGAAGTCAGGGTGGCTCTTAAAACCGGGGATCATATCACCACGGACCACATCATGCCCGCAGGCAGCAAGATACTGCCGCTGCGCAGCAACATCCCGGCCATCAGCCGTTTCGTTTTTCAGCCCCTTTGCGCGGATTTCGCCGAACGGGCCGAGGCTGCAGGCGCGGTCGCCGTGGTGGGAGGTGAAAATTACGGCCAGGGTTCTTCAAGAGAACATGCGGCCCTGGCGCCTCGTTATCTGGGCGTTCAGGTCAAGCTGGCCAAGAGCTTCGCCCGTATTCACAAAGCGAACCTGATTAACTTCGGCATCCTGCCCCTGACCTTTGTCCGACCGGATGATTATGACCGAATCAGCGAAGGAGATACCCTTTCGGTGAAAGGAATTCGAGAGCGGGTCCTTGATGGAACCGTGGAAATCCCGGTTGAAGTCAACGGCAGGGAGATCATGACCCGCCTTGAAGCTTCAGAACGGCAGCGGCGCATTCTGGCCGCAGGCGGCCTTCTTAACCTGATTCGCCGGAAGTCCTGAAACTTTACTTAAGAGGCCAATGTCATGAGGGTTCGCGAACGCATTCCTTCCTTCAAACCGGTCATATTTTTCATTTTCATTACCGGCCTGGTTTTTTTCATGGACTGTTCACCTGTCCCGGCCGGGGATGTGATTAAGGTCGCGGCTGTGGGGGACGTCATGCTTGGAACCGAGGACCGGCTTCCCGAGGGAGGATGCGCCAGCCTGTTCGATGCGTGTAAAACCTATCTCAAATCCAGCGACATCGCTTTTTTCAATTATGAAGGCACGCTGTCCAATGTCGGCCAAACCAAAAAGGAAACCTCGTCAGGATTAAGCTTCGCCTTCAGAACGCCTTCCCGTTACGGCCGTTTTCTGGCCCGGGCCGGATTCAATCTGGCTTCCATCGCCAACAACCATATCAACGATTTCGGACCGGAAGGCAAGCGAATGACCATGGAAACCCTCAAGAGATATGGCATCGCTTTTTCAGGCCCGCCCGGGGAGATAGCCCATCTGAATATCCGGGGCGTCCGGGTGGCCATGATCGCCTTCGCGCCCTATGTTCATAGTTATTACCTTCTGGATATCCCGGCGGCAGAACACCTGGTGGCCCGACTGGCCGACAAGAATGATATTGTCATTGTTTCGATGCACGCCGGAAAGGAAGGGGAAGAAGCGACCCGAACCCCCCGGGAAATGGAGTTTTATTACGGCGAAAAGCGGGGAGAGGTTGTCAGGTTTGCCAGGGTGATGATTGACGCCGGCGCGGACCTGGTGCTCGGTCACGGCCCCCATGTGCCGCGGGCCATGGAAGTGTATAAGGGACGCCTCATCGCTTACTCCCTGGGCAACTTTTGCACCATGATGCGTTTCAACGTCTCCGGCAAGGCCGGTTTCGCCCCGCTGCTCCTGGCCGAACTCGCCCCCAACGGCCGTCTGGTCGGCGGCCGTGTTATTTCCTTCCTCCAGGTTTACGGCCGCCCGCTGAAGCGGGACCCGCTTAACCAGGCGGCCAGGCTGATTCATGAGCTGGGTCGGCTGGATTTTCCGGCCTCCAGCGCCGTGGATGCCGAGGGGCGTCTGGCCGGGCGTAATAACAATTTATTCTAACGGGCTTTTGTGTTATCCTTTCCTCCATGGATATTGATCTTCAAAAATTCGTCAGCATAAACAAAAGGTTCATTATCTGGGCCGCTTTCTTCGGGCTGCTTTTCCTTTTGCGAAAGCTCTTCGGGCTGCTTTTCCTTACCTTCATTCTAAGCTTCATCTTTTTTAATATTATTCATTGGCTGGAGGCCAAGACGCGATTTAACAGACGGTTCCTGACCGTGATAACTTATATTATTTTCCTGTTTGTTTTAACGACGCTGGTTATATACACCATTCCCAGGCTGGGATTTGAATCCAAAATTTTCATCAAGCAGATACCCGAAACCCTGGACAACCTTCATAAGTATCTCGATCGCCTGACCAGCCAGCAGGAGCAGTTTGCCCCGGTTTTTCAAAAAATTAAGGAAAGCCTGACCCTTGAGGCCCTGATCGGGTACAATCAGGAAGCCACCATCGCTCTCGTGGTCAATTTTTTTAATTCCGTCACTAACTTTTTGTCCTACTTTCTTGTGGCTATCCTTTTCAGTTTTTTAATCCTGTTTGACTACCCCAAGCTCCGGGACCGCGCCCTGGCCTTAAAAGAGACCAGGCTTAAGGTTGTTTACCTTGAAACCGTGGACACCGTAGTTGAGTTTGCCTTGGTGGTGGGGGAAGTCTTTCAAGCCCAGATCATCATTGCATGTGTGAACACCTCGCTGACTGTGATCGGGCTTTACATCCTTGGCATCCACCCGATTGTCGTGCTTTCGGCGATTGTCTTTTTCGCGGGGCTGGTGCCCGTATTGGGGACCCTGATCTCTTCGGTTCCAATCTGCCTCCTGGCTTTTAACAGCGGGGGAATCAAGCTGGTGCTCTATGCCCTGATTCTCATCTCGATCGTCCATATTGTCGAGGCCTATATCCTCAATCCGCGGATTGTTTCCGCCGTGATGAAGATTAACCCGGTCCTGACCTTGATTATTTTATACATCGGCCATGCCCTCTTCGGTCTCTGGGGCATCCTGCTCGGCGTGCCCGTCGCGGTTTACATTTACCGCTACGCCATCAGGCAGCCGGGAACAAGGGCAAGAGCGGTGGAGACGGTTGCCGCGGAAGCTGAGGATGCTTCAGAATGAGTATACTGCAAAACGTAAAAATTGAAGGCATCAAGCTAGTTGGAGACGATCCAAAAATTTTTAAGCCGGGCCTTCGGCCCGTTGCCCACTGTCTTCAAAACTTGATTGACAGATTGATTTACCGAAATTAGTATGCCCTTACGCACAGAAAAAAAATCGGCATGGAAGATGTTGAACCACGCGGCCACGATCCTATCATTTCGATTATCCCGGCCTGATGCTTGTGAG
>CAZVRN010000183.1:0-7000 GCA_964629485.1 uncultured Thermodesulfobacteriota bacterium
ATTTTTAAAGCCATTAGGCAAAAAAACCGATGACTATGCAGGGTATTCTCCTCTTTATTTAATCGGACGAAAACGCCTCCACCGTTAAGATAAAAATCATTGCTTCTTAGGGCTTTCTTTCTCTTTCCAGTAAGGGTGAGTCATGTCCTCGAAGATAGTCATGGCCGCTGCCGCCCCGGCTCCGGCAGCCGTGACAATCTGCTTGTACCCGCCTTCAACGTCTCCGGCGCTGTAAAGGCCCGCTATATTGGTTCGGTGCCGTTCGTCGTGCTTGATAAACCCGTCCCGGGTGAGGTCAAGTCCGGTTTTTTTGGCAAGCTCCACCTCTGGCACATAACCGATGGCAATAAAGACGCCGTCTGTTTCAAAAGTTTCACTTTTCTGGGTCTTGTTGTTTAATATCTCCAGTTCGCTGACCTTCTCCTTGCCTCGAATTTCCTTGATTTCCGTGTTCCAGAGCACCGGTATCCCGCTTTAACTCGTCCTGGACCTCTTTGGGCAAGAATTTATCCGCTTTGGAAGATGAAGAAGCCCCCTTGGTCGTCATGACTCACCTCCTTTGCCAAGGTTGCTAATTAATCGAAATGAAAAACACTTCCCGCATTCGCGAAGATGAAATTATCCCCGAATTCCTGCATCAGGCGCATGGCCGGTTTCATGCCCGTGCAATGAGAAACGGCAATGGTTTCCGGGTTGATCTTTTTAAGTTCCTTTACCGATTCCTCCAGTTGGTCCGGCGAAAGAAAACCTAAATGCGTGCCTCCAAGCAGGGCGCGAACCCTGTCCTGCCCCGTCTTCTTCTGGGCGTACCAGATGGTGTTGATCATACCCGCGTGAGCGCAGCCAAAAACAATAATCAGCCCTTGAGGGGTTTTGATAACCATGGACTGATCATCCGAAAAATCATCTGGCACGTATTCATCGTCCTTGAGCACAAACAACCTGGGGTCCCCCTTTTCAAAAGCAGTTTCCCGAGGCACCTCACCGGTCATGAAAACATCAGGAGCCACTTCAGTAAACCCGCGCTCAAACCGGAATATGGCGCCCAGGCTTTCAAGATACGCCCGGCGATAAGGGATGCCAATGAAGCGCTGCCTCCGTGTTTCTCCCTGCCCGATGACGGCAATTTTACGGCCGAAGATATCAGGATGCGCGTACACTTCGGCTCCATAAGTCAAGGCCAGAGCCTGCCGAAACCCCTCGGTATGATCGTAGTGCCCGTGGCTGATGATAATTTTTTCCACCACGCTGAGGTCCTTATGCAAAGCCCGGGCATTATGCATGAGCCCGTGACCGCTGCCTGTGTCCATAAGAATGGATTCCGTGTCAAACTCGACCAGCGCTGAAAATCCATGTTCCCCGATCAAGCCCGGCACACCGACTGTGTTCTCACATAAGATGGTAATTCGCGGCATAATTATTTTCCTCCTTTTTTTAACCTTCCCGTATCCAGGTCCATTTTTTTACATCTGTAAGATCCCGGTATCCGGCGCCCTGGGATACCGCCCTTAAACATGCCTTCGGGTCAATGACCGTAGTCCCGGCCAGGACGTCCACGCCGTAGTCCCAGAGGGCCGGACTGGCCGGCGTGCTGGGACCCATCATGACTGTGAAGGCATGAAAACAAAGCGGAAGCATTTCATGATAGGTTCCGTTCATGAGCACGGTCGCGGTCAAGACGATAACGTCACAGCGAGGCAGAATCTCCTTGGCTTTGGAACTTGGCAAATCTCCGGGGACCTCTTTCAGTTCCAAGACATAGACCTCTTTTACCTCATCGCGAAGACGGTTTACAAACGGGAAATGTCCGACCACGGCCACCCGCCCGTTTCTCCCTCGTTCAAAGACTATTTCAAGGGCGTGCTTTTCCGCAAAACAATGGGCCGGAACCTCAAGCATCGCATTCAAAGCGGCCATGCCGATGGAGGCTTCCAGGGGAGAATCCGATTTAATATATTCGGCCAGGTCCTGGGCCGTCAGGGTTTCTAAGGCCCCCAGTTTTCGGACCGGCTTCTTCCCTCCGTGCTCGTGCTGGGCCAGGGTGGAAGCCAGGCCGCAGCTCGTGGCAAACGGGAAAGATTCCGGTTGTTCACCGCCCACCCATACCGCGGTCAGGTACGGCCCGGTTCTTACCTCTTTTACGGCCCGGGCCTGCCGGGGAAGGGCCGCCAGTATTTCATCCAGCACCGCCAGCCGGGCGCCGTCATGTTTTTTAAATTTACTGACCATAACACCTGCTCTCCAACATCATAATAACTGTTTCTTTCTAGTCCCCGCGCTCCGGTTGTGAAGATCAGCTTTCTCTTTACATAAAGCTTTGGCTTTCTCCTTCAAAAAGTGTCTTCATCTTCAGGGCAGCCGGTTAAGAAGCCATGGTTTAAGCCTGGTGACAAAAACCGGTTTGATTCCCCGGCCTTTTGAGCCAAAGTAATAATTGCCAGCCAGTCCTTGAAAGGCCTTTCCGGGATTATCAAGACTCTTGAGGTGTTCTCGGATGCGATCAGGCCTGTCCCCGGCGGCGGCCAGGGCTTCAAGGCCGAGATTCACCGCGTCATTCGCCATGACGGCCAGCCAGTTTGGAAGCATATGGTAACATGATTTAAACGCTTTCGTAAATTTTTCACCAGCCGGAGCATTGTCCCTGTAATCAAACGGCAGGCTGAAAAAGACATGCGAAGCCAATGTGCTCAAGAAGCCGGCCGTATCCGAAAAAGCAAGGGCGTGAGTGCCCAGGAACACGATCCGGGCATCTTGGTCCGACAGGGTTTTAACAATAGAAACAGCGAGTCTCCCGTCAAGCGCCAGGAAGACGCCTTCCGGTTTGTTCGCGGCTGCTTCGCGCAGGCTTGCCAAAGCCCTTTTTGTCGAGTCCATATAAACTATGGTTTTTAGACTGACCTTTTTATAACGCTTCATTGCCTTCATAAAGGCTTGACTCAAACTGCTCCCGTAAGCCGAGCCGTCACGGACGATCAGGAACCGGCGCATCTTCATTGTGCCAGCCGCATAATTCGCCAGAGCCTCAGCCTGCGCCGAGTCTGAAGCCATGAGGCGAAAGAATAAGCCCCTGTCTGAAAGGGATACTTCATCCCCGCTTAAAAAAGGGAGCAGCACGGGAAGGCCGCTTTCAAGATAGAGGCGGCGACTGGCCTCAAAAGCGCTTTCCAGCAGGTGACCGATGATCAGGACAACCCTGGGGTCCCGGGCCAGCCTTTGAGAATCAGGCATATCCGTGATCCTGGTTTCATCCTCAATGCGCAGCTTAACCGGTCGGCCCTTGATGCCGCCCGCGGTATTGGCCGCATCCACAGCTAGCTGAGCTCCCCTGATCACACTTTCACCCATGGGGCGCAGTGGTCCGCTCAGGGGAACCACCAGGCCCAGGTAGAGATAACCCTCTTTTTTTAAACTGCTGTGTTCAGTCCGGCCGCATCCGGCCAGGCTGATGATAAAAAAAACAATAAAGAAAATAATGATGTATTTAATTTTTCTATTTTCCATAACCTTTTTTCGCTTGCCGGGGTCGAAACACTATTTTCAGCGGAGTCTTGTCCAGGCCGAATGCCTGGCGAAAACTGTTGGCCAGGTAACGCTTATAGGAAAAATGCACCTTCCCGGGCTGATTGGTAAAAATGATAAAGGTCGGCGGACGCGTTCTGGCCTGGGTGGCATAATAGAACTTCAGCCGTCTCTTCCCGACATAGGGTGGAGAATGGGCGTTCAGGGCCTGTTCCATCACGCGGTTAAGCTGGCCCGTGGTCACCCGGGCCGTGTATTGAGCAAAAACCTCCTCAAGGGATTTGAAAATTTTTTCTATCCTCAGCCCGGTTTTTGCCGAAGCAGTCAGGTAAGGCGCAAAGCCGAGAAAACGAAGCTTGAGATCAATCTGATCCTTAATTTTTTTCTGCCAAATACGCCGGTCCCCGACCAGGTCCCACTTATTGAACAGAAGGACCAGTCCCCGGCCCCGCTCCAAAGCGTACCCGGCCACATGGGCGTCCTGGTCGGTTATCCCTTCCAGGCTGTCGATCAAGAGCAGGGCGATATCACACCGCTCCATGCTTTTTAAGGCCCGCACGATAGCGAACTTCTCTATTTTCAGGGAAACCCTTCCCTTGCGCCGAATACCGGCCGTATCCACGAAAAGGTAATGCCTGCCCCGGCGCTCGATCTCGATGTCCACCGGGTCCCTGGTCGTACCCGGCGTGCCGCTGACCAGGGTGCGCTCCTGACCGATGAGCCGATTTATCAGAGACGATTTCCCTACATTGGGCCGACCAATAACAGAGACGCGAATCAGGTCTTCAGGGGTTTTTTCTTCCTCGCCGCTCGGCAGGGACTCGAGCACCGCATCAATGAAATCGCGAATCCCGTAACCATGCGCCGCAGAAAGGGGCAAGATCGGTTCAACTCCCAGGGCGTAGAAATCCGCCAGGGCGTCTTCCTTTTCCGGGCCGTCAATTTTGTTGACCGCCAGGATAAAGGGACGCCCGGCTCGCCGCAGGATATCAACCAGCTCGCCGTCGTGGGGATTAAGGCCGGTCTTCCCGTCCAGAAGCAGGACAGTCAGGTCCGCTTCCTCCAGGGCCAAAAGGGTTTGAAACCTGATTTGCGCCAGGTAACCTTCATCCGCATTCAGTTCAAATCCGCCGGTATCTATCAGGGTAACTGCGCGGCCTTGAAGATCGACTTCCGCATAATTGCGGTCCCTGGTAACACCGGGCATATCGTCAACAATGGCCCTCTTATATCCCACCAGGCGATTAAACAAAGTGGATTTGCCCACGTTGGGCCGGCCGATGATGGCTACCAGAGGTCTCATGCCCGGTCCTCTATCTTTTCGGATACCCTACCTACTGTCCGGCGCAGTTCCGGTAGAAAGGACATCTCATCCCGGTCAAGAAGACCCTTAAGACTGCGCACAGCAGGCGGGATATACTCGAGGTAAAACGATTTGCCCTTGACCCGGCTTAAAAAGCCATAAGCTCCCAGGGCCTGCAGCAGGCGGCAAACGGCAAGATAATAGTAAGCGGCGGTAAAGGCTGATCGATCAAAAAAGCTGTCTTCGCTTCTCAAATCAATATAAAAGGCCAGCATCTCTTCGCGAAATAAATCACTTAAAGGCACGTACGGATCGTAAAGAAGACTGGCCAGATCATAACCCGGTGGCCCCAGGCGAGCGCCCTGGAAGTCGATCAGGCGCGGCTTGCCCTGTTTGATCAGTATATTTCTGGACTGAAAATCCCGATGCATCAGGACCTTTTCGGTCCCTTTTAAGGCGGCCTCCGCCAGGGCCTCGAATTGGGGATCAAGTTTTGAGAGGGCCGGCGTCGTTCCAAGATGACCTTTGAGGAACTCCGCGGTGAAGTATCCGGTTTCCCTGTTTAAGATAAGCGCCTTGTCGTAACAGGGAGTCTGATAGCACCAATCGGGGTCGAAGCCGGGAGTCCCGTTCCGATGGATATAGACCATGAGGCTGATGACGCGTTTATATATTTCGCCATAATCCTTGGAACCAGAATTTCGAACCACGTTCTGCAGCAGTACATCTCCCAGGTCCTCGACAAGAAAAAGGCCCTGCTTCTGGTCTGCGCACAGAAAGCGGGGCCCGGCCTCATTCAGGGTCCAGAGATGCCGCCCGATCAATTCATAGGAGCGGTTTTCAGCACGATCCTGACCAACAACCAGCAGCGCGGTCCCGGAACGGAAGCTCACCCGGAAAAAAGACCGGTCCGACCCGTCGCTCCGAATTTCGTCCCACCATAATTCCGCGGGACTTTGAACCCCGCAAGACCGGCAGGCAAGGACGAACTCCACCAGTTTGTTGTCCGGCCTAAAATCAGCCAATCTTTACACCTTCAATCAAATCACTTTCAGCCCGGGCCCTTTCGGCCAGCACGCTGTCCGTGATTCTTACTCCGGCGGCCACCCCGGCGCCCTTCCACAGAACCGAATTCTGGACAACAGAGCCCCGCTCCAGGACCACCCCTTCCCCCAGGCTGGCCCAGCCGCGTATTTCGGCTTCCGGATCAATCCGCACCGCAGAACCGGCCAGGACCGGCCCCTCGCTCCGGTTCATGAGCAGATCCTGGTGAACCTTCAGGTAATCCTCACGGGTCTCGATTTTCCACCAAGGCAAATTTTCAATCACCAGGGCTCTTATCGGCAATCCGGCACGGATCATGGCCTGGTAGCTGTGAATGATATCATACGGCCCTTCGGGTATGTAAGACATAATTTTCGGTTCAAGCACATGAATACCGGTAAAAGCCAGGGTTCGCCAGGTCCGCCCTTCAGGCGGGGATGTCCATTCCCCGCGAAAACCGCGAATCCAGCCCTCCTGATCGACGGCCACGATGTTAAAACGCGGGCAATCACACAAAACCAGGGTGGCCGCAGGCCGGTGAGCTCGGTGTTCCCGGATCACGGCATTTAAGTTCAGTCTGGTCAAAATCACTCCATTTACTACCATAAAAGGGCCGTCACTTAGAAATGAAGCCGCGTTTTTCAGCGCGCCTCCGGTCCCCAGTATTTCTTCTTCATGAAAGGTTGTTATGTGAATTTTCTTGTTCATCCCGGCAAGGTGCTTTTCAACCTGAGAGGCCAAGTGGTGTGTATTGACCGCAACCTCCTTGATCCCGGCTCGGGAAAGAAGCTCCAGATTATATGAAATTACCGGGCGGTTGAGCACAGGGAAGAGGGCCTTGGGCTTGACCAGGGTCAGGGGCCGGGCGCGCCGGCCGAGTCCCGCCGCCAAAATCATCGCTTTTTTAATGGGTCTCAAGGTATCCTCCCGTCCCTCATACAGGAAGTACGTTTCAAAAAAATAACATAATTGGCGGCCGTGTGGGGGATTTTTTGATTTCTGGGGAAACATCATGCGCCTTTAGGGCGGAAAAAGCCGACCCTTGATTTCCCCTTAAAGAAAGCTATTTTTAAACTCTTTAATGAGACCATTTAAGAATTTCGCCCCTTAGCCGAACTCATTGTCGCTTTCCGC
>CAZVRN010000184.1:0-6886 GCA_964629485.1 uncultured Thermodesulfobacteriota bacterium
TAGGCCTGGGTCTCTTTCCGGGCGGGCGTCATGTGAACCCTGATCTGCTGGAAAGGAATGGTCCAGCCGTTCAGGTTGCAGGTATCAACGCATATCCGCTGAATGGCCCGGCGCAGGGGTTCGTACTCTGAACCCTGATTTTCTTTAACGCGGGCCTTTATGACTATATTCATTGAAGAAGGGGCCGCCTCCTTGAATTGGACCTGAACGGAATCGAGCTTTTCGCCGTACCCTTCCTGTTTAAGGCCGTCATTAACAGCTTGATCAATTATTTTGGGGATTTCCGAGGTTACGATTGATTGGTGCCGGTAGTCCACCCCGAAAGTAACGGCCAGTTCAAATCCGCGCGAAAGGTTAGTCGGGGCCTTGGCCAGGTAATCCTGGGTCAGGTAGGTCACGGTTCCGCCCTCAAACAGGTTTAGCTTCACCATCTCCGGGGTTTGAATTTCGACCTCCCCGTAAGAACCATCGCTTAGCAGAACCCAGTCTCCCTGTCTGGAGGGGAACCAGGGTTCGTCCGGGCCAGCCGGGCGGGACCTGAGCTTAAGCAGGTCTTTTAGAGGCAGCCTGATTTCCCCGCCGGTCAATTCCATGTTTGTCAACACTGAAAAAAGGTTAATGGTGGAAGCCTTGTAGGGAATACCCTTATAGACAACCCTCTCACCCTCGCGAACCGGTCCGAAATTAAGAATCAGCCGGGCCTGGTTCCAGAAGATCGGGACGGCCATCCTGGAGGCCCAAACCAGGCCGACCAAAAAAATGATGGCCAGCGAAAGCAGGAGCCAGTCTCCAAAAAAATACAGAACGGCCAAGAAAGCAAGGAACGATAAAAGCAGGCTGGTCAGGATGAATATTAAATCAAACAGCCGCACATAAAAAGTACGGGTCGCCTGATGAAAAGGGCTGCGTCTCCGGATCAACCGGTAAAGCCAATGCAGGAAAACCCAGCAGACAATAAAGGCTAAAAAGGAAAGAATCACGTTGCGGCCGCGGCTTTTAAAAAATATTTGAAGCAGTTCGCGCAAGGACACGGAGAGGGGCTGTTTTTTGCTCAGTTCCCACTCAAGCTGCCGGGAAGCGATGTTCATCCGGGTTTTGGTTTCATGATACTTGTTTTCCCATTCTTTCCTCAGGGCGGTCAGCGCAATAGCCAGGTCCGCACTTGTTTCCCGGGCTAAAAGCGTGTCCAGACGCTCAATCGCTTTCTGTATAATCGGAAGCTCAGACTTCAATTGATTGATCTCGGTCCGCTTTTTTTCAAGCCTGCGAGGTCTGGATGTCACCTTCTTCAATTCTGATATAATCGGCCCGAGGAGTTCGGTTAATTCGATATTCCAGTTAAGCTCCGTTTTTTTCTTCTTGGAGAAAACGCTCATATCCACTTCCAAAGCGGCCTGAGCAAAACTATCCGTCAGTTCCTTTTTTTTACGGTTCAGCCTGTTTATCTGCGCCTTAAGTTCTTCCTCCCGGCCTACACCCTGAGCGCTGCGAAGCTCTTTTTGTATGGAGGCGATCTGCGCTGAGATTTCATTGATTGAGCGGAGCAGGGACTCCAGGTTTTGAATTTTCTGCCGGTAGGCCTGTTCATGGCCGGGCGGTTCGGCAAGAACAGAGGCCGGGGCAAAACTTAAGAGCAGGGAAAAAACAATGACTGCATAAAAAACTTTTTTCATAAGCAGGACCTGCGTCTTTTGATATTCATTTACCTAAATATCGGAATATGGTATCAGATTAGGCAGTCAGATTACCAGAGAGAGTTCGATTCTTCAATTCCTTTGGTTTTTTTCTGGCCGGAAGCAGCCAGATTAACTACTGCCGAAATCTCCCGAAAGGAAGCTGTCAGATGGCGAAGTTATCTGAGGTAATCGTAGAAACCCTGAAGGAAGCGGGCGTAAGGCTGGTCTTTGGAATTCCGAGCGTTCACAACATAGGCCTGTACGAGGCGTTGAGGAAAGAGGCATCCATCCGTCATATCCTCTGCCGTCATGAGGCCGGCGCCACCCACATGGCGGACGGATACGCCCGGGCCGGAAACGGCGTCGGCGTTGTTATTACTTCCACCGGCCCGGGGGCCTGTTACATGACCGCGCCCCTCCTGGAGGCCCTGGGGAGCTGTTCGCCGGTGCTGGCCATAACCACGAACATCCGGGACAGCGCCATCGGCCAGGGCGCGGGTGCTATCCATGAACTGGAAGACCAGGATAAGCTTTTCAAAAATGTAACCAAGGCGGTTTTTTGCCTCCGGTCCGTCAAGGAAGCCCGGGCCTTGACGCGCGAAGCCGTGACCACGGCGCTTTCCGGGCGGCCGGGACCGGTCTATCTTGAAGTGCCCACGAACTACTGGAACCAGGAAATCGCGGCCCGGCCGGAAAGCGCGCCTGAAAAAGGCGGGGAAGACGATCTTTACGGGCTCGACGAGGCGGCTTCAATGATCACGCAGGCTGACAGCCCCGTAATACTGGCCGGAACCGCTGCGGTCAGGGCCGGTCTGGGGCCGCAAATTGTTGCCTTGGCCGAGATTATCCAGGCCCCGGTCCTCACCGTGGCCGGTGCAAAAGGAATCATTCCCGAAGACCATGATCTTTCCTTTGGCACGGCCACGCGAAGGGGGGTCGTGCGAAAGCTGCTGGAGTCCAGCGACCTCACCCTGGCCATCGGAACCAGGCTCAGAAACGCGGACATGGTCCGCCGGGGATTAAACCTTCCCGGGCTTATTCACGTGGACTGGGACTACCGCTGGATAGAAAAAAATTTTACGGCTGAAATCGCCCTCATGGGGGATATCAGGCGCATCGCCACTGAGTTAAAGCGGCGGCTCGAAGCCGAAAAACCCGGCGAATCGAGGCGGGAAAGAATCCATGAGCTCAAGAATAAATTGAACGAAGAGCTTTCCGGGATACGCCGGGTTCAATTCGAGATTCAGTACCTCGATGCCATTCGGCAAGTCATGCCGCGCCAGAGCAGCCTGGTCGTGGACAATACGCTTCTGGGATACTGGGCTGAATATTTCTATCCTTCATACATGACCGGCGGCTTCATCCCGGCTAAAGGCTCCGCCATTATCGGATTTGCCTTCCCCGCGGCCATCGGGCTCAGGCTGGCCGAACCGGAAAGGCCCGTGGCGGCCCTGATCGGCGACGGGGGCTTTTTTTACGGCGCTCAGGAACTGGCCACCTGCATCCGCCATCAAATCGGCTTTCCGGTTATAGTGGTAAACGACAAGGCTTACGGCGTGATCGATTTTCTCCAGAAGATTAACTACAGCCGGGGATATGAAAATGATTTGGTCAACCCCGACCTTCAGGCTTTTGCAAATTCTTTTGGGATTTCAGCCCGGCGGGTTAAATCCCCGGAAGAACTGGGCCAGGCCCTTGAAGAAGCGCTTGCCTCAAATGAGATGCGGGTGATAGAGCTTGAGGCTGCTTTTCCGGAAACCCCTTTTGCGCGATATTAATAAAGGCTTTAAAGCCGGCCCCGGCGGCGGGTGCGAACTTCAGCCGGTATTATTCCGGTGAAAGCGGTTGGTATTATCTCATCAATGCGGCTCAGGGGCGACTAAAACCGGTTGCCGCAACAAGCCATCTCCAAGCCCCATGACTGAACATTTTGTTCAGCGGGCAGTTACATGGCGATATATTTGTGCTGAAAAAAGAAACTCCTGAACAAAACGGCAGCCAGCGGGGCAGCCTGCTTGATGTCCCCATAAGAAAAGCCCTTTTTTCTTTGGCCTGGCCAACATGCCTGGCTGTTCTTCTTCAAAACCTGGCCACGACCATTGACCTGATAATGGTCGGAAAGCTGGGGAACGCTGAACTGGCCTCGGTCGGTTTTTGCGCCCTCATATTCTGGACCATTTCATCCCTGGTCTTTGGAATAGAAATAGCGGTTACGGCCATTGTGGCCAGAAATATAGGCGCGGGCAGGGTGCAGGAAGCGAGTTACGGGCTGGGCGCGGCGCTCACCCTGATGCTGATCGTCTCGACCATCACGGCTATCGTCACTTTTTTTCTGACGCCTGTGATCCTGAAGCTGTTCAAGGTCGAACCGGATGTCTACCGCCTCTCGATTTCTTATCTCAGAATCCTTGTTTTTGGAATAATCTTTGTCGGTATAATGTCGGCGACATCAGGGGCCCTGCGCGGAGCCGGTGATATGCGGACCCCCATGTTTATAGGCCTTGCCGCAACCGTTATTCATGTCGGGCTGAACTACATGCTCATCTTCGGCCGGTTCGGGCTGCCCGCCCTGGGCGTCAAGGGGGCCGCCACCGGAACGCTGCTTTCTTCCCTGGCCGCGGCAATCATCGGGTTGTCGCTCCTGTTTTCCAAACGGCTGAAAATCACGCTTTCCTGGAAAAATTTTCAATGGAATTCAAACCGCACCGGGCAGGTCATCCGCATCGCCTTACCGGCGGCGGCCGAACAGTTTGTGCTCCAGATCGGCCTGCTGGCCTACGCCAGGGTCATTGTAGCCTACGGAACAATAGTCCTTTCCGGCTACCAGGTGGGCATGCAGGTCCTGTCTCTGTCCTTCATTCCCAACGCCGGTTTCAGTATGGCCGCCGCCACGCTGGTGGGGCAGAACCTTGGCGCGGATCGCAAGAAAACGGCTAAAAAAGTCGGCTGGCTTTGCGCATTCTGGGCCGTTCTGTCGATGTGTGTTCTCGGCGTAATATATCTCCTGACCGCGCGTCAAATCAGTTCCGTTTTTGTTAAAAACAGCGAAGTTATCAAGTACGCCGTCTCATTCATCCGGGTCGTGGCTATCAGCCAGGTCGCAATAGCTATCAACTTCACCCTTTCCGGGGCGCTTCGCGGGGCCGGTGACACCCGCACCCCGCTCCTGATCACTCTTTTGGGCATGTACGGCTTCAGGATTCCGGCGGCGTATATTCTTTCGAATTACCTTGGGCTTGGGGTGGAAGTCGTTTTCACGCTTCTTATTTACGATTATTTAATCAGGATCACGGCCATAACCATCCGCTATAAGCGCGGGAAATGGCTTGAAACCAGATTATAACCAGGTCCTGCGCCGCAAAGGCTCTCTTCCTTTTTCTCCACCGTGGCAATTCAAGCCGATCAGCCCCGGGATTTTATAAGGGAGGTCTTACCTAAGAGCGTAATCTTTGCCTCGATAGGGCAGGACGAAGCCGCCTTCTTTTTCGACTACATGCCCGGTCAACTGGTAGTAGGCCGGGCGCAGGAAGCGGGCCGGGAAGCGGCCGGACTTAACCCGGGCATATATCACGTTTTCCGGCCCGATGGTCAGGGTTGAAGGGTCGAGTTCTTCCTGAGTGCCATCATTTAGGGTAATGACGTATTTTTCCGGTGATTCCCGGTCAGGCGGAAAATAATCAAGGCGGGCGATGACAAAGAAAGTGTCTTCCACTTCGACAAAGCATCGCTGTCCGCGGAAGTTGATGATGTACCGGCCTTTTTCGTCCAGTTCCACGTGGTCTGAGAGGAGCCGGTTGATGCCTTTGTGGATCATCTCGGCCCCGAGGTGCCACATGCGTCCTTCTTTATCCACGGAAATCAGGCATGGCGGGAGATTATCCGGCCAGTCCTTGGGGTCCATGCTTACAGAATCGGTTTCCTTGGTCATAAAAACAAAATCCCCGGCGTTTATTGTTTCCGGCTGTCCAGTATGAGGGTGACCGGGCCGTCGTTGACCAGATGAAGCCGCATCAAGGCCCCGAACCGCCCGGTAGCGGTATGAACGCCAAACGAGCTGACACGCTCGACAAACCTGTCGTACAAGGACTCGGCAAGTTCGGGCGGGGCGGCATTGACAAAAGAAGGCCTGCGTCCCTTGCGGCAGTCGCCCCACAGGGTGAACTGAGAGACAATCAAAGCCTCTCCCTTAACATCAAGCAGCGAAAGGTTCATTTTGCCGGCCTTGTCTGAAAAAATCCGAAGGTTTACTATTTTTGAAGCCAGGTATTCAACATCTTGCTCGGAATCAGCGTGACCAACTCCGAGGAGAATAACCAGCCCCGCAGCAATGGCCCCCACTTCTTCCGAATCCACTGTCACTTTTCCCTGGCTGACGCGCTGAACAACAGCTCTCATAATCCCGCTTCCCCCCAAAACCTGTTCAAAACTACCATGAATCACGGGCCGGGACAAGTGGTTCGAGGCCGCTTAAAAACTTCGCTTCTTGCTCAAGGTCTTGAATATGGGAAAAAGCGGGGCCGGATTCTTTTGCGTGCCGCAAGCTCTCGCCGCCAGCCATTAACCCATGGCCAGGGTCTGTTCCTTCTGCTCCTCCAGGGTTTTGAGGATATCCGCATAAAGCCTTTGTTTCATGGTTTTGAGAACTTCCCGGTCTTTTTTCAGCCCCTTGGCAAAACTGAGAACTTCGTTCATGAGGTCGTCAATATGGCAGGCCTTCTTGATGATATGATGCTCTTCGCATTCTTCGGCCGTAAGGCGCTTGCCGGTAAGCTGGAGCTCTATATCCTCGTACATGGGGATGGCCTTTTTGGTCAAAGCGATGAGGAACGGGGTGAACGGTATTTTGATATCCACTTCCGGGAAGCAGAAGTATCCTCTCTGGGTGCGCATAAAGCGGAAATCAAAAGCGCAGGTCATAATGGCTCCGCCCGCAAAGGCGTGACCGTTTATGGCGGCGATGGTAATCATCGGATAGGTCAGTATTCGCGAAAAAAGACCGTTTAACCCGCTTGTAAATTTCTTTCCCGTTTCCGGCCCTCCTTCCTGGACAGCCGGGAGAAGCCAGTCGAGGTCAATTCCGTTTGAAAAAATTTTTTCATGGGCCGATGTGACCACCAGCACGCCGGCGTCGGTTTCATTTTCGATTGTATCCAACACCTTGTTAAAGGCTTCGAAAAAGGTAAAATTAAAACGATTTTCCCCGCTGTTCA
>CAZVRN010000185.1:0-6875 GCA_964629485.1 uncultured Thermodesulfobacteriota bacterium
CGCAGACCTCGTTTTGATTGGCGAGAGCAGTCTTTCGCGATTACTTTATGTCTTGGGGTTTAACGTCCTTTTTTCGCAAGTATGCTCCGGGCCATATCCTTGGGCAGGCGCAGGACCCGTTCACCGATGATATTCTTAAGAATCTCGGAAGTCCCCGCGGCAATCGTGCCGCTCTTTGAGGTCAGAAATAAATATTGCCAGTACCCGTTTTCTACGCTCAAAGGGGAATTCTTCATGAGCTGATTTAAAGGACCCTGGATTTCCATGGCCAATTCAGTCATTTTTTTGTGAATTTCGCTCCAGAGAAGCTTGCCGATGGAGCCTTCAGGACCAGGCACCCCGCCTTTAATCGCCTTTGCGGCGCTGCGATGTCCATTGTACTTCAGAACCATGAGCTCGATATATATTTGAGCTATTTTCTGCCTGAGCATGGGATCTTCGAGCACGGGAGACCCGCGCCGTTTCATTCCCCGCGCCATGCCCAGCAGTTGATTAAATTCCAGCATGAACGAATTGGCCATGTTCAAATCACCCATGATTCTTTCAAACATCAAGGTCGTAATGGCCACGCCCCACCCTTCGTTTTCCCTGCCGACCAGCATGTTTTCCGGGACTTTGACGTTGTCGATGAATATTTCGTTGAATTCAGACTCCTCCGAAATCTGCTTGATCGGCCTGACCTCTACCCCGGGAAGCTTCATATCCATCAGTAGATAACTGAGGCCCTTATGTTTCGGCGCGTCGGGGTCGGTCCGGACCAGGAGCATGCACATGTCCGCGTACTGAGCCGAGGTGATCCAGACTTTCTGCCCGTTTACAAGATAATATCCATCTTTTTTTTCCGCGCGGGTGGAGATACTGGCTGCATCAGACCCGGAATTCGGTTCGCTGAAGGCCTGGCACCAGATGTGCGTCCCGTCCAGGATTTTCGGGATGAACATCTTCTTCTGTTCATCGGTCCCCACGGAGTAAATAGTAGGCAGGCCCATGCCGAATCCTATGGAGTTCACGTTGGCCGCATGGGCAATGGCGTAAGGGGTCAGTTCCTCACTGACGATGATTTCCTCCATCAGGGTACCGCCCCGCCCCCCGTACTCTTTGGGGTAATGGATACCCGCGTAGCCGCCGTCTGAGAGTTTCTTCTGATAATTTCGGTAGGCCCGGATTCGATCCTCAACCGTATCCAGTTTTGGGGCGGGCTCGTCTTTTGGAAAAGCCTTCGCCAGCCAGGCCCTGAATTCCTCGCGAAATTTCACATCCTCCGGGGTAAGTCGATAATCCATCTTTGGCTCCCTTCATTCAGCCCGATAAATTATTCGAACGACAGACCAGCTTTGGCAGCGCCTTCACACGCCGTGTTTTTTCCGGGAATGGAATCAGCTTTTGTTTTCGTGTTAACTCATAGGAAAAAAGACCCCGGCGGATAACCGCCGGGGTCTTCCTGACTCAGGCTTCGAGAATGCGCATGATCGCTTCCCGGTGAAAGGCGGAATCACCAAGGGCCACCTGGTTGAGCTTGGCCCGTTTAAGGTAAAAATGCATATCATGCTCCCAGGTGCAGCCAATACCGCCCAGGACCTGAATCCCGTCCGTAGCGATATCCCGGTAAGCGTCCGCGGCAAAGGCTTTGATGGCCGAGGCCGCGATAGCGGCTGTTTGGGGTTCCTCTTCTTCAAGAGCCCAAGTGGTATAATAAAACAGGGAACGAGCGCCTTCAGCCTTAACCAGCATATCCGCGCATTTATGCTTGATGGCCTGGAAGGCCCCTATGGGCTGATTGAACTGGTGCCGAATTTTAGCGTAGTCCACGGCGATTTCCATGGCCTTCTGTGCGCCGCCGACGCTGTCCGCGCCCAGGCCCACCTGGGCCAGTTGAAGAACCCTGGAAAGAGGTTTCCAACCCTTGTTGACTTCTCCTAAAACATCCTCCTGGGAAACCTTGACCCCGTTAAACTTTACCTCGCACTGTTTTCGGGTGCGATCCATGGTTACGAGCGGGGTAATGGCCACTCCTTCCGCACCGGTATCAACAAGGAAGAGGGTCAGCCCTTGAGCCGGGTCATTACCCGCTTCGGTGCGGGCCGCACAGACCATGAAGTCGGCCGTGTGAGCGTCGAACACAAAGAGCTTGGTTCCATTGAGGATGTAGCCGTCGCCCTCGGCACGGGCTTCCATCCGGATATATGTCGGATCCGGTCCCGCGTCCGGCTCCATCAAGGCCAGGGTGCCTCGAATTTCACCCATGGATATCCTGGGGAGGTAGGACTTTTTCTGCTCTTCATTCCCGGCATTGATGATTGCCTCGGCCGCAAGCACCACCGTTGAGAAATAGGGGCCCGGCGTCAGGGCGCGGCCCATTTCCTCCAAAACGATGCACAGATCGGTCAGGCCCAATCCGATGCCATCATATTCTTCCGGGATATGCATACCCATCCAGCCCATCTCGGTCATTTTGGCCCATACTGCGTCCGTGAAACCTTTCTCGTCCTCGAACATTTCGCGGACATACTCGATGGAGCATTCATTCTCAAGAAACCGGCGAGCCTGGTTTCGAATTTCAATCTGATCTTCATTGAAGCTGATATCCATCGGTTTAACTCCTTTCCTTGAGTACCGCTCGCGCCATGTCCTTGGGCAGACCCAATACGCGCTCGCCGACGATATTTCTCAAAATTTCCGCACTGCCAGCCTCGATGGTATTGCCTTTGGCGCGCAGAAAAGTATACTGCCAAAAACCATTGTCCAGGGTCAGCGGAGAATTCTTCATCAGTTGGTGGTAAGGACCTTCAATATCCAGGGCCAACTCGCTCATCCTTTGATGCAGCTCGCTCCAGATGATTTTACCGATGGAACCCTGCGGGCCGGGGACGCCGCCTTTGATGACCTCGCTGAGGCTTCGGAAGCCATTGTATTTCAGGACCATGAGCTCAATATAAGCCTGGGCCAGCCTTTGCCTGATCATGCTGTTATCCAGTACTGCCTCCCCGCCGTGCTTCATCTCCTTGGCCAGGGCCAGCATGCGTTTAAATTCCCGCATGAAGCTGTTGGCCGTATTCAAATCACCCATGACGCGCTCGAACATCAGGGTGGTCAGGGCGATGCTCCAGCCCTTGTCTTCCTCTCCAACCAGCATGTTGACCGGGATTTTTACGTCATCCAAAAAGACTTCGCAATACTCGCTTTCATCGGTCAGTTGCTTGACGAGCCTGACATCCACTCCGGGCAGTGTCATATCCATGAGCAGATAGCTCAGCCCCCTGTGCTTGGGGACGTCGGGGTTGGTGCGAACCAGGAGCATGCAGTAGTCCGCCATGTGGGCGCCCGAGGTCCAGATTTTCTGGCCGTTGACCACGTAATAGTCGCCTTTTCTCACAGCCCTGGTGGAGACACTGGCCAGGTCGGAGCCGCTGTTGGGCTCACTGAAGCCCTGGCACCATATATGTGTGCCATCGAGGAGTTTTGGCAGGAACTCCATTTTCTGCTCTTCGGTGCCCTGGGTATTGATCACGGGCCCGGCCATACCCATTCCAATAGCGTTCAGGCCGTAGCCATGGGTTTCGGCATATGGAGACAGCTCTTCCGCCACAATGATCTCTTCCATCATCGTGCCGCCGCGCCCGCCGTATTTCTTATCGTAGCGGATACCGGCATAACCGGCGTCATAAAGTTTCTTCTGGAAACTCCGGTAGGCCTTAACCCTGTCCTCAAGGGTCTCCAATTTCGGTGGCGGTTCGTCCTTTGGGAATGTTTTTTCCAGCCAGGCCAAGAACTCCGCACGGAATTCCTCGTCTTCCTTAGTCAATCGGTAATCCATGTTTCTACTCCTTATCTTGGAAATGCACCTGAATTCTGCACGTGACCCCGGGAAAGTAAATTCACTTTCGCTTCCCAAAGTCAGCGGCAGAATCAGCCTTTTAGGCTAAATTTTACTCCTTGGTCTTGGCGTGAAGCTCACGCAGTTCCTTGCGCATGATCTTTCCGATAGGATTTCTCGGTAAACCCTCCACAAACTCAATGAACTTAGGTGTTTTATATTTAGCCAGGTGTTCCTGACAATGTTTAATGATTTCCTCTTCCGTGACCTTTTCCCCCTCCTTTAAAACAACATAGGCTTTGATTTCCTCTCCCATAACAGCATCGGGCACGCCGATCACGGCCGCGTCGATGACCGCCGGATGCAGGTAAAGCACCTCTTCCACGTCGCGCGGGACAATATTGAAGCCGCCCCTGATAATCAGGTCTTTCTTCCTTTCCACAATGTAGAGGTAGCCGTCCTCATCCTGCCTGGCCATGTCCCCGGTATAGAGCCAGCCGTTTTTAAAGGTTTTCGCGGTTTCCTCGGGCAGTTTGTAATATCCCGGGGAAACATTGGGGCCCTTTACAATCAGTTCGCCAAGCTCTCCCACGGGTACTTCCCGGTCATTTTCATCAACAATCTTTACCTCAACACCGGGGATGGCCTGCCCGATGGAACCGGGCTTGCGTTCACGTCCTCGATAGGTTGTGGTGACCACGGGCGCGGCCTCGGATAATCCATAGCCTTCGTATATAGCACAATTGAACTTTTCTTCAAACCCCCTGAGCACCTCGACCGGCAGGGGCGCTGACCCGGAGCCGCACTCTTTGAGCGAAGAAAGATCGTATTTATCCGTTTCCGGGCTGTTCAGCATCATGGCGAACATGGCCGGTACGCCGGCAAAACCGGTGATCTTGTATTTCTCAATCAGCTTGCACGCCTCTTCAAGATCGAACCAGGGCATGAGGACACTCTTGTTTGGATAGAGCCATCCGGCGTTCATCACGGTTAAACCGTAAGAATGGGAGAGCGGTAAAACGTGAAGGCTGATGTCATCCGGATCCGGTTCGGATGTTTTAGCGGCGTCCACGGCGTTGCGGTAGAGATTTTTATGCGTGAGCATCACGCCCTTGGGCACACCGGTCGTACCTGAAGTGTATAAAAGAACCGCCATATCATCTTCCTTGATTTCTATGGCCGGCCTTTCATCAGAGCTTTCAGCCAGGACCTGGGAAAATCTTATGGTTCCCGGAATATCCTCGTCCTCAACAATGATGACGTGTTTCAGGGTTTCAACCTCTTCCCGGGCAATCTTCAGCTTTTCCAAGAAGGCGGCCGAGGTGATGATGGCCACGGCTTCCGAATTCTTCAGGATATGGGCAATTTCTTTTTCACCCAAAAGAAAAACTACGGGGATGATGATGGCCCCGGCTCTTAATATGCCCTGGTAGCTGATGATTACCTCCGGGGAATTCATGAGCATAACCAGGACCTTGTCTTTAGGCTTCACCCCCAGTTTTATCAGGCCGTTCGCCAGCTTGTTTGCGGATTTAAATAGCTGAACATTTGTATATTCCTGGTCATTAAAGATGAGTGTCGTAATTTCACCGTATTTTTCATAATTTTGTTCAGCCAGGTCGACCAGGTTCATTTTTATCCTCCTTAAGGTATTGTTCTCCAAATCATTTGATTCTTCGTGAATCAAAGGATGAGAACAGAGCTTATCAAGGCTATTTCAGCATATCACGTGAAAACCCCAGAATATTCCTGGCGATAATCAGCATTTGAATCTGCCCCGTGCCTTCGAAGATGTCGTTGATCTTACAATCACGCATCCACTTTTCGACGAGCCATTCACAGGAGTATCCTCGAGACCCCAACAGTTCCACGCATTTTTGAGTGACGAGGGTGGCGGCCCGGCCGGCCTTGGCCTTTGACATGGAGGCCTGGAGACTGTTTCGCAGACCCTTATCCATCATGGCCGCTGCTCTCCAGACCAACAGGCGGGCCACTTCAAGGTTGGCCTCCATATTCAGGACATCTTTCTGAACGGCGCTCAACTGATGAAGGCCGAGATTATAGGGGAAGGCGTATCCTTCCTCCTCCAGTTTTGCCTTGGTGAATTCCAGTGCAGCCCGCGCCACGCCAATAGCCATGGCCGCTACCATGGGCCGGGTGGCGTCAAAGGTGGCCATGGCCCCGCCGAGGCCTTTTTTCCGTTCCTTGATTTCCGGGCTGCCCAGGATGTTGTCATAAGGAATGCGGCAGTCTTCAAGCACGATGGACGCGGTATCCGAGGCGCGGATTCCAAGTTTGTTTTCAACCTTGGTCACCGTCATGCCGGGCGTGCCTTTTTCAACCACAAAGCTCTTGATCGCGGCCCGGCCTACGCTCTTGTCCAAAGTGGCCCAAACAACCACGGACTCGCAGCGGTCACCGGAAGTGACAAAAATCTTTTCTCCGTTTAAAACCCATTCATTGGTTGCCTCATCGAGCCTGGCCGTGGTTGAAATAGCGGCGGTATCCGAACCGGCCCCCGGTTCGGTAATGGCCATGGCCGTGAATTTACCTCCCAGGCGGGCTTTTTGCTCCGGCGTTCCCACAGCCTGAATGGCGGCGTTGCCCAAACCGGCTTGAGGTAAACAGAGCATGATCCCGGCGTCTCCCCAGGCCATTTCTTCAGCATTCACAACCCCGGCAATACTTGGCTCCACGCGCGGAGCCGCTTTAGGCTCTTCCGCTTTTTTCTCTTCCTTCTTTTCCTTTTTCTCCTTTGGAGCGGCCTGAGCCGCCTTTTTCATATTTTCGACCATGTCGTACAGTTCCTGGACCTTCTCGTGCTCATGGTCGTCATAATAGCGGGCGATTTTTCTAAACAGGCCCGCTGCAAGACCGTGGGTCCCCTTCAACCCTTTTTTTGTTGAAGGCAATAATTCGAAATCTATCATCTAATCCTCCTTTTCGGATTAAACGTATTGTTTATTTGATGAAATAAAAAATCTTCATCAAAGTGCGGGAGCAAATATCACCCCGTGGCCAGACCTTCCATGGTCGCAAAGGCGCGGCCGTTCCTAAACCA
>CAZVRN010000186.1:0-6838 GCA_964629485.1 uncultured Thermodesulfobacteriota bacterium
AAGCTCTTTTCAAAAAAGAGCTTGAGCAGAAAGGAAAAACCCAGCTGCTCAACCTTTCGGTTGATTCCAGAGTTTCACATGCTCTGAAAGAACGTCAAGCGAAGGCAAGCTAACCGCTTCCTCAAAAATCGTTAGCACACGGTTTTGGTCAATGTTTCCGAGTTTCTAGAAGCTGGAAATTCACACCATGTTTAATAATATTGCCTTTCAATTCCGCGAAAATCCCGGCAGTCGCATCGTATTAATTTAAAAATTGTTTCAATTAATTATTAATGGGCCGGTAGTCTAGTGGTTATGACGCTGCCCTTACAAGGCAGAGGTCGGGAGTTCGAAACAACCCAGCTTTTTTCAAAAAAAAGCTGGAGCAAAAAGGAGCTTCACTTCGCTGACGCTTCATATCGCTTCCAACAAGCTTTTCCTCAAGGCAAAAGCTTGACCAAAACAGGAGCTGTCACTTCCAAAAGTGTTTAATAGAATATATTTATATTGGAAAGCGGAAGCTCCTTCTTGATTAACCTTCTTTTTGAAAGAAGGTTATGAAAATCTCCCCTGGCCCATAATTTATAAACAATACATACGTAATAATAACATGGGCCTGTGGTCTAGTTGGTTAGGACGTCCGCTTGACGTGACCTTTTTCGCTGACGCGAAAAGCGTCAACGGAAGGTTTTAAAGTGCGGGAGGTCGCCGGTTCGAAAGATGTGCTCTGGAAATCCGGCCGGGCCCATGCTCCGGTCGTCTAGCCCGGTCAAGGATCCAGGCCTTTCGGTCTCTGGTCGAAAGGGTTGAGGTTTCAACCAATGAAAAGAGAGCCTGTGACGCGGGTTCAAATCCCGCCCGGAGCATCATTTGCGGGGGTTCCCGAGTGGTCAAAGGGGCTAGGCTTAGGACAGTCCCAGCCAAAGGGACTAGGATCAGGACACTGTCATTTAGACACAAAACAATGTAAGAAACCTAGTGGCTAAATTATTCCGTTATTAAGTGATTACGGAAGGCGCGAGGCGAATTCTCTCACCTGTATGTCCCACTCCTGAGTCTGCAGTTCAACGCTTGTTTTTCCATCCGCCGCGCAAATAGTTGCTTTTACAAAACCGCCGCCGCCCTCAAAAGTAAGACAATCATCGGAACTGTCATTTTTTATCTCTAAACCCAGGCCGCCTTCTCCGAAGTACGATTTCAAACGGTCGTGAACCTCTTTTTCGGATAATTTCGTTTTAACTTCTAAATTCGTCATTCACGTAACTCCATCTTTTTAAGGCATGTGTTAATTTTTACCGGGGCTGATATTTGGATCTAAAATGTATTTCTGTATTTAAGCAAGAAAAAGTTTAGACTATATAAGTATATTCAGGGAAAAGAACTCTGTCAATGAAGGTCGAATGAACGAAAAGTGGCTTGAAAGCAATATGCTGGGCTAAAATAGAGCCCATCGTCCCTGGGGGGTTGAGGGGTTTTTTGAAAGTTGATCTATAATTAAAGATTGCCCCGCCTCAACGCTACGTTGAAATCTCTTTGAAACAGTTCACGTTTTGTTAAGGATTACGACAGTATTTTCGCCCTCAAAGAGATTTTTAGGCGAAGCAATCTCTCGTAATTTAATTGAATATAAACTAGGCCGGTGTGTTTTTTTATCTTTTAGTTCGGCACAAAATCTTCTGATCGGGCTTCTTTTAAATTCATCGCTTCACTGGGACAGGTTACAGCGCACAAACCGCATCCCATGCAGTTTTCCTCGTTTACCAGGGCCGTGCCATTTTCTCCGTCCATGGTTATTGCGTCGAAATAACACCGGTCAAGACATGTCTCACAGGAGATACACAGATCAGGATCAACAACTGCCACGAAGCGGCTGGGAGCCGTGAAATTCACCGGAGAAGTTCTGGGGCCGGGCCAGTTGATGCAGCAGTCCGAGCAGCAGTTGCAAATGACATGCCCGATTGTCCGGCTGTTTCCGGTTGTATGCACCAGCCCTTCCTCTTCGCACATCTTAAGTAAATCAATGGTTTCTTCCTTGGTCAGTTTCCTGCCTGTGCCGCGCTGTAGGGCATAATCTGCTGCTCGATTAACCTGAATGCAGACTTCAACAGGCTTACCACACGATCCATCAACGACGCGGCAGGTACACTTGGTCACAGCCAGATTATTCGCTTCCTCGACTATTTGTTTGACATCGTCAAAAGCTACAATGCGTGCATCCGGTTTTAAGGCAATATTGACCGGGATCACCCTAACCGCTGATTTGGGAAGTACTGACTCGATTCTTTTATGATGTTCCTTAAATTCCGTGCGGTGGTATTTTCTCCAGAGTTCGAAAAATTCCGGTGGCATTTCCGGAGCAAGGATGGTGGCGTCATGAAATTGCAAGAGCTGTCTGACACGGTAGTAACGTGTCGGACCGGCTTTTTTGGACATGAAAATCAGCCCCTTTTTAAACAAAGGGTCTATCATTTTTTCAATCTCATCACCGGGAATGCCGGTTTTTTCTGATATTTCCTCCACAGTTGCCGGAGGAGCGGCGGCTAGCAAAACCTTGGCCTCGTTTTCATTCGCAAGCATCTTAAAAATTTCCGGGATAATCTTAGAATCCCCCACCCCGATAGCTTCCGAAAGCTGATGATACAAGGACGTATCTGTCATTTTAATACCCTCCTTTTTCTTTCAAATAATCATAATTATCAGGGCAGGCTTAAGGCACCCCTTTGTTGAACCACTAAGATTGAGTGATCAAAATGTTACTTACACCCGTCAGCTTTTTTATGTCAAGCAAAATAATCAAAACGTTTGGAAGAGGGAACAAACATCGTACCCCCCTGGTTAAGGTCTGGATGTTGAGTCGAGCCGGAATGAAGGAGATACGCGGTTGGCAAAAGTTACATCATCAATGCTTGTTAATCGAAAAGCGCTTGCACGAAAGGCTCGGCCTCGAAGTCTCTTAAATCATCCATCTGTTCACCCAGACCGATATAACGAATGGGCAGGCCCAATTCATATGCAATAGCCACCAGTATGCCTCCCTTGGCGGTGCCATCGAGTTTGGTCATGACCAGTTGGTTGACTCCCACAGCCTCATTAAAAAGTTTAGCCTGGTTGACGGCATTCTGACCCGTGTTCGCATCCAAAACAAGCAAAATTTCGTGAGGTGCGCCAGGCATCTCCCGGTCAGCAATGCGCTTGATTTTTTTTAGCTCTTCCATGAGGTTAATTCTGGTGTGCAGGCGTCCAGCCGTATCGATGATAACGATATCGGTATGCCTTGCACGGGCCGCGTGGATAGCGTCAAAAACAACAGCCGACGGATCAGCACCAGTCCGCTGTTTGATAAGGTCCGCTCCGACCCTTTCGCTCCATATTTGAAGTTGTTCGACAGCCGCGGCCCGGAAGGTGTCAGCAGCTACAAGCATAACTTTCTGGCCTTGGCCGATGAAGCGGTGAGCCAGCTTGGCGATGGTCGTGGTTTTACCGACTCCATTTACACCAACAACCAAAATTACATAGGGCTGAACTTGCTTGGCCACTTCAAACTGAGGCGATGAAAGAATTTTAAGGATTTCTTCCCTAAGAACACTCTTGAGCTTTTCAGGAGAATTCAATTCTCGCCGCGCTACTTTTCCGCTGATGATTTTGATAAGGGCCTGTGTGGTTTGAATACCCAAATCAGAAGTGACGAGAATTTCTTCCAGCTCTTCCAGGGCGTCATCGTCAATCTCTTTGACACCTAAAACAAGATGATCGACGCGGGTTGTCAGGATGGCTCTGGTTTCAGCAAGACGTTCTTTAAGTCGGGCGCGAAAATTTTTTTTCTTTTTGTTCTCCTCTTGGGATGGTTCCTCAGGCGTGTCTGACAAAGCCGCCTCAGCATCTTGAATCTCCGGTGTTACCGATTCTTCAGATTCATCAGCTAGTTTTATTATCTCGGGATGAGTCCCCTTAAGGGAATTTTTAACTTCAATCGTCTCTGGTTCTTCTCTTTTCTCCGCTTGACTCCCACTTGTATCTTTTTCTTTATCTGTACCAGACTCCTCAGTTGTCTGGCCATTTTTCTTAGCTCGCTTGAACCATTTGATCATTTCCTAGTTTTTCCTCAACTTCTGACAAATTTACCCTGACCATTTTTGAAATGCCAGGCTCTTCCATTGTAACACCATACAAGGTTTCTGCAATCTGCATTGTTCTTTTATTATGCGTAACAAGAATAATCTGTGAAGATTGTCCCAGTTTCGATAAAAGCCGATTAAAACGATCTATACTGGCCTCATCCAAGGGAGCGTCAATTTCGTCAAGCAGACAGAAGGGGCTTGGTTTAATCAGGTAAAGGGCAAAAATAAGGGCCAATGCAACCATAGCTTTTTCACCGCCTGAAAGCAGACTCATTACCGTTAATTTTTTCCCGGGCGGATGCACGTGAATTTCAACGCCACAATCCAGGGGGTTCTGCTCATCGGTAAGCGCCAGCCAAGCCTCTCCGCCCTCAAACAAGATGGGAAAAATTTCCCGTAGCTTCTCATCTACCGCCCTGAAAGTGCTGTTAAAGCGCACCTTACAGGTACGGTTGATACGCGCTATGGATTCTTTTAGATTTTCAATGGAAGTCACCAGATCATCATATTGCTCTTTGTAAAAATCATAGCGCTCCCGAAGCGCCTCCTCCTCTTTGATAGCGGTCAGATTTACTTCACCCATCCCTTCGATCTTGGCTTTCAGCTCATCCCGGCGCTTCTTCGCTTGAACCGGGTCTAACCCCGGTTCAAGCTGTGGCATAAGTTCCTCGGGTTGAGCGGCAAGGTTTAGGTTATAGTCATTTTCAATCCGCTCAAGGAGGTTTTGTCTTTTAAGAACAACTTCCTGTATATCCAAATCCCGGCTGTTGAGCTGCTCGTTTATTTCCTCGCGCTGTTTTCTTTCCTGACGTAATTTGTTTTCTTTAATATTAAGCTCCGCCCTGAGACTGTCGGCCCGATCGCGCTCACATGCAATATCTTTCTCAGCTTCAAGCAAGCGCTCCTCAAAGCCTTTTATCAAATGAATAATCTCTTCATGTCTGCTTCGAAGGTTTTTTGCCTCAAGGTGCGTTCCTTGCAAATCACGGCTTTTCGACTCCATTATGGCTTCAGTTTCCGTGAGCCACTCGACTGTTCTCCTCTCATCCAACTGGAGAGTCTTCATTCTGCCGTCCAAGGTATTTATCCTGAGTGTGATTTCCTGCTGTTTTTCTCTGGACCTCTCACGTTTATCGGCCAGCCGATTCACCTCGTCTTCTACATTTTCCAGCTCGACTTTTAAATGATAGATGGTTTCTTCAAGTTCCTTCTGTTCCTCTTGAGCCGCTTCTTTGTCAGCGGCCAATCGTTCTGCCTCGGCATGCCGGTTACCTAACCCCTGAGCTAGCGCAGCCAAGTGACTTTCAACCTCTTTTTGCCGAGCTTTCAATGCAGAAAATCTTTTTTCCGCTTCAACAAGCCCTGAATTAACCTCACGGTAATGACGTTCTTCCTCCGTAATGGAATCGGTCAATCCCCTTATTTTGTGTTGTTGCTCCTGTATGAGAATGTTCAACTGGTTTTTTTTGTTTTTAAAATTTTCAATCTGTTCAACAAGATTTTCAATTTCCTGGCGCCGTATCAACAAGCCCTGTTCTTTTTCTCTTGGCAGACCTCCCACGATTAAGCCGTATTGTCCAATATACAGGCCATCTCTGGTTAAAACTGTATGCCCCGGTTCCACCGCTAACGCTTCATCCAGATTATTGACAAGCTTGTAATCTCCCAGGAGTGCGCGCGTGAGGTCAGATTGCGCGTCCGGTCCCAAGTCGGAGAGTGAAATAAAGCCGCAGCGGCCTAATTTTTTATTTTTGAGCAAATGAAGGGCTGTCTTAACAGCCGATCGTTCCTTAACCAGAATGTATTGAAGTCGCTCGCCAAGGGCTGCCTCCCAGGCGGCTTCGTAACCGTCTGGAATTTCAATTTGTTCCGCCAAGGGGCCGATGACACCGGCTGCCTTCAACTCTTCAGACCTCATCAGGGCCTGTACTTCCGCCGAGTACCAGCCGAAGTTTGCCTGGATGTCTTTTAATGTAGCCAGCCTGGAGGAAACACGGGCCAAGTCGGATTCCAGCCGACGTTCTTCTTGGTCAAGCGATTCACGCTTCTCTTGGCAGGACTTCAACTCTTCCCGCCTTTTATCTAACACGACCTGAATTTCTTGTTGGGACAAAAACAAATCCTCAATTTTTTGATTTGATTTTTGTATCTGCTCCTTTAGAGGTTCGAGCTCAAGGTTGTATTTTTCGATCTCTGTGGTAATTTCTGCCCGCCTTTGAGCTTGATCATGAGCCATCCGGTCGTGAGCGGCTATAATTTCTTCCAGGCGGCCAAACCTGGCCCGATGTTCGGACAACTCCAAACTCAAATCATCTTTCCGGGTTACAGCCGAGTTGTATTTCTTCTTTATTTCAACGAAGTCACTGTGGGAAGCAAACTGTTCTGTTTTTTGACTTTCCAGTTCATTCGTAAGCTGATCTATGTCTTTTCGAATGCGAGTCAACTCATCTTTTCGAACCTGATGCTGTTCTTTCATCCGGGCCAGTTCCCGGGTCAGAGCGTCCTGCCTGGACCGATTTTTTCCGATCTGATCTTGGATAAAATCTTTTTCCTGTTGGAGGTTGCTAAACTCACTTTTTAAACCATACAAACGATCGGCCTTGGTCTCTATCACTTTTTCCTGTTCAGCGATCGTCAGCCGGATAGTCTCCAACTCAATTTCTATTTTCTCTACACGGGCCAGATGAGCCATAAAGCGGGCCTGTAATTCTTCTCGCTTTTGCATCAAACCTGATTGTTTT
>CAZVRN010000187.1:0-6779 GCA_964629485.1 uncultured Thermodesulfobacteriota bacterium
TCCGTGAAGGCGGCCGAACCGTCGGCGCCGGCGTCATCTCTGAAATAATTGAATAGGTAATATTAATGCGTGATATTGTCATATTGGCTTGCAACGACTGCAAACGCCGCAACTATACAACTACCAAAAACAAACGCCGGACACCCGGCAAATTGGAGTTCAAGAAGTACTGCCGTTTTTGTCAGAGGCATACATTGCATCGGGAGACGAAGTAAAATTTCCCAACAGGTTTTTGATGCTTTATTCAGGCCAGTAGCTCTAACGGCTAGAGCACCGGACTCCAAATCCGGGTGATGGGGGTTCGAATCCCTCCTGGCCTGCCAGATTTTTTGATTTGGGAGCCGGATATTTAAGCGATATGTTGTAGAAAGCTGGATTAGAAAATTTATGGCCAAATCTAAATCTAAAAAGAAAAAAAATCGGAAGTCAGCAGTAAAAAATACATCTTCTGATTATGCTCAAAAGACCAAACTGCCAAAAAGCGCGATTACCAGGGCTCCCGCGGTTAGGAAGTCCAAAACCAAGACCGACTCCGTCGTACCGGATTTTATTATTAAAACGAGGCAGTTTTTACGCGAAGTAAAAATCGAATTACAAAAAGTTAACTGGCCTGGCCGAAAGGAAACTATAGCTTCGACAACTGTGGTTATTGTTCTCGTTTTTTTGGTTTCAGCTTATTTGGGTGTGGTTGATATAGGACTCTCCAGGCTGATTAAGTATATCCTCAGATAAAGGCAAATTAAAGGTGCTTTAAGTGGAGAAAGAGCCCGTGGCTCATAAATGGTACATAATCCATACTTATTCCGGGTATGAAGAAAAAGTCAAGACCTCACTGGAGGAGACGATTAAACAGCTTCACCTTGAGGATAAATTTTCCGAAATCCTGGTCCCCACGGAACAAGTCGTTGAGCTGGTCAAAGGTCAGAGAAAAACATCGTCCCGGAAATTTTATCCCGGCTATGTGCTGGTGCATATGGAACTGAATGATCAGACCTGGCATGTCGTTAAAGGTACGCCCAAGGTGACCGGTTTTCTCGGCGGTAATATCAACCCAACCCCAATACCGGATGCTGAAGCTGAGAAAGTTATTGCCCAGATGGTGGAGGGGATCGCCAAACCCAAACCTAAATTTCATTTCGAAGATGGAGATGAAGTCAAAGTCATTGACGGTCCGTTTTCCAATTTCATCGGCCGGGTCGAGGAAGTCAAGGAAGATAAGGCCAAGTTAAGAGTTTTAATCAGTATTTTCGGTCGTGCCACTCCGGTTGAACTGGAATTTGTTCAGGTGGAAAAAATTTGATGAATGAAAACTTGTTGAACATTGCAAGCAGGGCCGACCACATATTTGCGGCTCTGCTTACGGCCGGCGGTAAATTTACGATATATTAAGGAGTTATTTCAAGTATGGCCAAGAAAATTATCGGTCAGATAAAATTACAGGTTCCCGCGGGACAAGCAAACCCCTCGCCGCCCATCGGCCCGGCTTTGGGCCAGCATGGGGTTAATATCATGGAATTTTGCAAGGCTTTCAATTCAGCGACACAGAGTCAAGAGGGGACAATAATTCCCGTGGTTATAACAGTTTATGCTGATCGTTCTTTCACCTTTATCACCAAAACACCACCGGCAGCGGTACTCCTGAAACAGGCGGCTAAAATTGCCAAGGGCTCGGCTGAACCCGGCCGTGTCAGCGTAGGGTCCGTACCAAGAGCGAAGGTAGAGGAAATTGCCAAGCTCAAGTTCGAGGACCTAAACGCTAATGACCTGGATGCGGCGGTGGCCATTATTGAAGGAACGGCCCGGAGCATTGGACTGGATGTAGTCTAGGAGTGAGGACATGGCTCACAAAGGTAAAAAAATGTTAGAAGCCCGGAAAAAAATTGACCGGAATAAAAAATATTCATTTGACGAAGCCCTGCGGCTGGCCATTGAGTCCAGCTTCTGTAACTTTGACGAGACCGTGGAGGTGGCGGTGAAACTGGGCGTTGACCCACGTCACGCCGATCAGATGGTCAGAGGCACATGTGTCCTGCCGCATGGCACGGGTAAAACGGCCCGTGTTCTGGTTTTTGCAAAAGGAGAAAAAGAAAAAGAAGCCGAAGAGGCCGGAGCGGATTTTATCGGTTCGGATGATTTGATTAAAAAAATTCAGGGAGGCTGGCTTGATTTTGACAAAACGGTGGCTACTCCGGATATGATGGGTGCGGTGAGTAAGCTGGGCCGGATACTGGGCCCGCGCGGGTTGATGCCAAACGCAAAACTTGGCACCGTAACCTTTGATGTGGGTAAAGCCGTGAGTGAACTGAAAGCCGGTAAAATAGATTTTAAAACTGAAAAAACCGGAATCGTTCAAGCCCCGATAGGAAAAGTTTCTTTTGGTCTGCAAAAGCTGCTTGAAAATATCACATCCTTTTTTGAAGTCATCCTGCGTCTTAAACCGGCTACAAGTAAAGGAACTTATTTACAAAGCATTACTGTCTCAACAACAATGGGGCCGGGGATCAAGATTGATTCTAATTTGGTTCGAGACCTAGTCCGGTAACTTACAGGCGAGATCAGACGGAAAACACGAAAATAAATTTTGTAAAAATAACCTCCATAGCCGATTTCTTGCCAGATCAATTCCTAGGCAGTCTGGCTTTTTATCAGCTTGAGGTTGAACTGACTTTTCGGTCAATGACAGCAGGTGCGCTGAGGTAAAAGCGTTAAATGAAGGACGGCCTGCCGAGGCTGAGGAGCGATTTCCATTCTCGTTGGCCGAAAGTCTTTCATCACAAAAGGCCAAGGAGAAAGGAGAGAAAATAGTTTGGATCGTAATCAAAAAGAGCAGATTGTAAAAAAACTGGCGTCACGGTTGAGCGAAGCCCAGGCGGTTATTCTGACTGACTTCAAGGGACTCAATGTGGCCGAGATAAGTGACCTGCGGCGGCGTGTCGGAGAGAGCGGAGGCGAATATCACGTCGTTAAGAATACGTTGCTCAGGCTGGCTGCAAACGGAACCGACACAGACCTGTTGCATGATTTTTTTGTCGGGAACAACGCCTTGGGAATGACCACTGCAGACCCTGTTCCATTGGCCAAGGCCCTGGTCAACTTCGCCAAAGAAAACGAGAAACTTGTTATCAAGGGCGGCATCCTATCCGGGAAAATTCTTAACCTGGAACAGATCAAGGTTATGGGCAACTTACCGTCCCGCGAAATTCTTCTCGGCAAGATGCTGGGAACCATGAATGCCGTGCCCGCGGGCTTGGTCCGCGTCCTTAGTGCGGTCATCAGCAACTTTGTTTACGCTTTGGCCGCGATTCGTGATCAGAAAGAACAGGCCTGAGCTGAGGGCCTTGGTCATATTCAAAAAATGTGGAGGAATCAAAAATGGCTGAAATTACGAAAGCAGATGTGATTGAATTCGTTAAAAATATGTCTGTCTTGGAGCTTTCCGAGCTCATTAAGGAGCTGGAGGAAACCTTTGGAGTTTCCGCTGCCGCCCCGGTGGCTGTTGCGGCGGCCGGACCGGGCGGGGGCGCCGAAGGTGATGCCGCTGCTGAAGAAAAAACCGAGTTTGATGTTATTTTGACCTCTTTCGGGGATAAGAAGATACAGGTCATCAAGGCCGTTCGCGCCATCACTTCTTTGGGTCTCAAGGAAGCCAAATCACTTGTGGAGGAGGTGCCCAAACCGCTCAAAGAAGGTGTCTCTAAAGAGGAAGCTGAAGAGGTTAAAGCCCAAATTGAAGAAGCTGGAGGAACGGTCGAGATTAAATAGTGAGAACTGCCGGGGGATGGCCTCATCGCCGGCCCCCGGCCCAACCGCCTATTAATACTCTAATTTTTCAAGGAGTTAAAATGGCTCGGCCAATAACAAACCTGAGAATAAGAAAAAATTTCGGCAAGATCGAGCAGATAGCCGAGATGCCTAATCTCATTGAAATGCAGAGGCATTCTTATGAGAGTTTCTTGCAAAAGGATATTGATCCGGACAAGCGGGAAGATATAGGGCTTCAGGCTGTCTTCAAAGGGGTTTTCCCTATCAGGGATTTTTCCGGTCTTTCTTCGCTCGATTTTGTTTCATACACTTTCGATAAACCCAAGTACGATATTGACGAGTGTTTGGCCAAGGGTTTGACCTACGAGGCTCCGATCAAGATAACGGTCCGCCTGGTGGTCTACGACGTGGACAAGGATACCGGGGCCAGCAGTATCCGGGATATAAAGGAGCAGGAGGTTTACTTCGGGACCCTGCCTTTAATGACGGAGAACGGAACCTTCATTATTAACGGGACCGAAAGAGTTATTGTCTCTCAGCTCCATCGGAGCCCGGGTGTCTTTTTTGATCATGATAAAGGTAAAACACATTCTTCTGGCAAATTGCTGTATTCCGCGCGTATCATACCGCTCCGCGGGTCCTGGATTGACATGGAATTCGATCCCAAGGACATTTTGCACGTGCGCATTGATCGGCGCCGTAAGTTCCCTGTAACCCTGCTCCTCAAGGCGCTGGGCTATTCGGCCGAGGAATTGCTCAATTATTTTTACAAAACCGAAAAAATCAAGTTTGACGGCGATCAGGTCAAGGTCAGGAGTGATCCGGGTCTCCTTTTGGGCTATCGCGCGGCAGATGATATTGTTGATCCTAAAACCAAGGAAGTAATCGTCAAGAAGAACAAGAAGATTTCCCGATCCGCCGTTCGGAAAATAACCAGTAGCGAAATATCCGAAATTCCGGCTAAAATCGAAGATTTTTTCGGCCGGTACGCTGCTCATGACGTGATCGACCCTGCCACCGGCGAGGTCATTCTCGGCCTGAATGAAGAGTTCAACGAAGAAGCTTATTATGCCATTCGGGAGGCTGGAATTAAGGAGATCGAAGTTCTGTTTATTGACAAAATCAATGTCGGTTCCTCCTTAAGAGATACACTGCTCCTGGATAAGGTGCATACCCGGGAGGAGGCCATTCTTGAGATTTACCGCAAGCTTCGTCCTTCGAACCCTCCGACCCAGGAAGTAGCCAACGCCTTTTTCGAAAACCTGTTTTTCAACCCCGAGCATTATGACCTCTCTGTTGTGGGCCGCTTAAAACTCAACCTGAGATTGAATCTGGATGTTGATCTTTCGGTTCGAACCCTGCGCAAAGAAGATATCATGGCCGTGGTCAAAGAGCTCATTGATCTGAAAGATCGGCAAGGGGTTACTGACGATATTGATCACCTGGGTAACCGGCGGGTCAGGGCTGTTGGTGAGCTTTTGGAGAATCAGTACCGCATTGGACTGGTTCGCATGGAACGCGCCATCAGGGAACGCATGAGCCTTCAGGAAGTCGAAACCCTGATGCCCCATGATCTTATTAATTCCAAGCCGGTTTCGGCTGTGGTCAAGGAGTTTTTTGGAACCAGCCAACTCTCCCAGTTCATGGATCAGACGAACCCGCTGTCCGAGGTCACCCATAAGCGCCGTTTATCGGCCCTGGGACCAGGGGGGTTGACTCGCGAAAGAGCGGGGTTTGAAGTTCGGGATGTGCATCCCAGCCATTACGGCCGGATCTGCCCTATTGAAACCCCGGAAGGGCCTAATATCGGCCTGATCGTATCGCTTTCAACATACGGCCGGGTGAACAAGTTTGGATTTATAGAAACCCCCTATCGCGTCGTCAAGGATGGCGTGGCCACTTCGGAAATCAAGTACTTGACCGCCCTGGACGAAAAAGATTTTCCCATTGCTCAGGCCAATGCCCTTCTGGATAAAAATGGTCGTTTTGTAAACGACATTGTGTCATGCCGGGTGGGGGGGGAATTTGTCCAGGTGCCACCCAGCGAAGTCGCTTATATGGACGTCAGCCCGAACCAGCTCGTATCTGTCTCCACCTCGCTGATTCCTTTCCTGGAAAACGATGACGCAAACCGCGCTCTCATGGGCTCGAATATGCAGCGTCAGGCCGTTCCTTTGCTCAGGTCCGAGGCCCCGCTTGTGGGCACGGGCATCGAGGAACTGGTGGCCCGCGATTCCGGGGTTAACGTCGTCGCCAAGCACGATGGCGTTATAGAAGATGTTGACTCCTCCCGTATCGTTATGAGGTATCAAAGTAACGGAGACGAGGGTACTGGTTCCGGCGTTGATATTTATAAGCTGACCAAGTACCAGCGCTCCAACCAGAATACCTGCTTCAACCAGCGTCCTATTGTTCATCCCGGTGATTTTGTGACCAAGGGGCAAATCATAGCTGACGGTCCAGCCACGGAACTTGGGGAACTGGCCCTCGGACGCAACGTGGTTGTGGCTTTTATGAGCTGGGGCGGATATAATTTTGAGGACTCAATTCTGGTTTCGGAAAGATTGGTAAAAGACGATATTTTCACATCCATTCATATCGAAGAATTTGAAACCATGGCCCGGGATACAAAACTGGGCAAGGAAGAAATTACCAGGGATATTCCTAACCTGGGCGAAGAGAGCCTCAAAGATCTTGACTCGGCAGGCATTATTCGTATCGGAGCGGAAGTTAAGCCTGGAGATATTCTGGTCGGAAAAGTAACTCCCAAAACCGAAACGCAGTTGAGCCCCGAAGAGAAGCTCCTTCGCGCCATATTCGGCGAGAAGGCAAGTGATGTCAAGGACTCCTCTCTTCGTGTGCCTCCGGGGATTGAAGGCATTGTTATTGACGCCCGTGTCTTCTCCCGAAAAGGCGTGGACAAGGATGAGAGGGCGCAAAGTATTGAAGATGATGAAACGGCCCGTCTGCAGAAAGATAAAGCCGATGAGATCCATATTATTAAAGGCGGCGTTCAA
>CAZVRN010000188.1:0-6749 GCA_964629485.1 uncultured Thermodesulfobacteriota bacterium
GCCGATAGGAGTGAATTTCGCGTTGAACCGGATTTTTTGTTTTGTCTCATTGAACTTGGCATTTTACCGAAATTCTCTTAATATCAGTTCAGTTTGTAAGGAGGTTCAAGGTTATAATGCCGAATCCACCTGTAATTGATTCCCCTATTGGAAAGGTCCAGCCGGATCGCCAGGGCGCGGCCATCGGCGCGGTCCGTATGAATCCTGATTTAGCTTACGCCGAGATTCCTTTGCTTTTGAAAAAATTTATGAAAGATAAGGATGAAAATGCCTGGTCAGATATTATGTCCAGGATAGATTATATCTATGACTGTCTGAAATGCGCCCTGGATGCTCTTGAGGCCGAAGTTTCTTTTGCGAGTGAGGTGAAAACCAGAGTTAAAAAAGGGCAGAACCTGCTTTTCAAGCCCAATATAGTAAACCCGGATACTTTTAATCCTGTTACCTATGAACCGGTGAACACGGCTGTTGTTACCCCCTGGTCCTTTGTCGCGGCCCTGATGCGATGGTTTCATGACAGCCTGAATATATCGTATCACCAGATGTCCCTTGGCGAGGGAGGGACCACCGTGTCCGCGGTGGCTGGCGCCTATACATTGTCGATTGTAAACAAAGGCCGGGTGACAACCCAGTCAGTGCTTGAAGGCAAGACAGGGGATTTTTACGGCGGATGGGGGTTTTACTTTACCAGGAAGTATCTAAGCGACCGGCATGACCCGTGGCACATCGATGACCCGATGAACGGTTACGAAGAAAGCCTGGCCGGTTTATGCCTTGCGCCTGGTAAAGCCAGAGATAAGCTCATGGTTTACGATCTGAACAAGATTGACGATGACTGGAGCAATGGGCGGGATGTTGTGGTGCCTCATGGAGTCAATTTTAAAACCATTACCTTACACAAAGCCATAGTGGGCGGTGATCCGGACAGTGCCCGGGACAGGGCTGATTACCCGGGCTGCGTCCTGATCAACGTCCCCAAGCTGAAGGTTCACGTGCTGGAGCTTTTGACCAACGCGATTAAAAATCTTGGTATTGGGCTTTATCCCATGGAGGCGAATGTCAGCCGGGAGCCGGGCAGGGTGAAGTGGAAATACGCCACCCCGGACAAGCCCATACCGGCCATGAAAAGCAAGCTGCCCCATACTGTCTGGAGAGCCAAACTGGACAAAGAGACTGGTTTGCCCCGGCGGGACAAGAACGGGGAAATCATGTGGGAGAAGACCGGTGGAATGTCGGCAACCATGGCCGATGTTTTGGAAGCCGTACAAAATCAGGATATTTTTATGCTGCACGTGACAGACGCGGTTGAAGCTGCCAACGGCTCGCAGGCAGGACCAAGCGCTGTCGGGGTACCGGAGGGTTATGTATTCGCCAGCACTGACCCGCTGGCGCTGGATGTTCTCTGCGCTCGTTACCTGGTCACGACTACGCCCATGCAAGAAGCCGGACAAGTTCAAAAAGGGGAGGGGCTGGCCGATGATTTTTTGCAGAAAGTGCCTCTGGCCCTTTATGACGGTCGAAATATTATCACCAAAGAGGGTTATGACTCACCGCTTCCCCGTTACACCGCATTTCAATATTGTCAGCAAAGGGGTCTGGGCCGGCAGGTCTACTATGTAGTCGGTGAAGACAAATGGCATGGAGGCAGCCTGGCTTCAGTAAGGCAGCACTTGGGGCGGGTTTGTGAAAACGTATTTATGGAGTTACGCACTGATCAGCTTTACTTTGCCGTGTCAAAACCTTTACTGGACCTTCAGAAAACCAGCCTTTCCTATATTGAGGCAAATGATAAGTTAAATGGTTCCAATACCCGCCAAATGATATTTGACATGCTTGACGAAAATAAAGACGGCGTGATCGACTACACAGAGAAAGGGAAATATGCTGGATACGACTATCTTGCCGAGACCATTCGCCTGCAGGCCATGGATGTAGACAAATCAGTTATTTTAAAAGTCAGGTATCTTATGGGAGCCCGGCAGGCAAGATTGTTCTCGGCAGATTTGCATTCCCCAAATGGAAATTTTTCAGGGCTTTATGCAATTAACGCCGTCATTGCGACCGCTATGAAGATGTCTCAAGCCCCGGATGAGAATACGGACCCGTTTTTCCCGGGTTTAACCTGGGGAAAAGGCAAGTGGCCCAGCATGCGGTTCGTAAGGCAGGTGCTGATAGGCATGGGAATTTACGGGACGGAATTCCCCGGCCGGTTCAGCGCCATGACACCATATGGATATGCTTTTTGCTACGCGGATATAAAGTGGAATGAAGGCGGGTACACCGGAGGGGAAATCCCAAAAAATGAAAACGATAATATAAAGAAGTATCATCAGGCCCTGGTTGAAGGCGGGCCGCTTTTACCTTTTGTGATTTATGTGCCTCGTGGATTCGGGAAATCCGGGGAGGACGTTATTCCCAATACCGCAGAAACTGATGATCCCGCTCTGCTTTTCACCGCAGCATTTGACAACGGGAAGGAAGTATGGCGTGAATTGACTCCCAAGGATTTCCCTTATGACAACCATAGGGGCAACCGTTCCCGGCGGGATTAAAGGCGGTACAGCACGCAATTAGAAGCCGTCTCAAAAAAGTTTGTTGACCCTGACTTATTATCAGCTTCCGCGATTTCAACAAAATTACTGGTTTTTAAGAAGTCCCGTATTTAATAAACCACCTCATCATCTTCCAGTTTCTTAATTTCTTCCGGGGAGATGCCCAAAAGCCCGCCAAAAATTTCCTGGTTATGCTCTCCAAGAAGCGGGGATTGACGGCGAATGTCAGCTGGTGTCTCGGAAAGCTTCCACGTCGGGGCGATAACCCAATCTTTTTTCATAACAGGGTGCGCGATTTCCATGAAGACGCCTCTCTGCCTCACGTGTGGATTTTTAAAAAGCTCTTCACCCGAGAGGGACGGCGCCGCAGCCACTCCGGCCTTCTGCAGCTTTTCCATCACTTCATAATAGTCCTGGTCTTTCACCCAGTCACTGATGATGCGATCCAGCGCCTCCTGGTTGTTCCAGCGGTCTTGCATCTTGGAGAACCGCTTGTCCTCAGCCAGCTCCGGCTTTCCCATGACTTCAAGCAGGGCTTTCCATTCCTGGTCCGAAGCCACGGCGATGCTTATCCAGTTATCCTCTCCTTTGCACTTGTAACAATTGTGGGGAGCCATGAGTTCCTGTTTGTTTCCCTCGCGCTTTCTGACGTTCTTATTCATTACATAGTCCAGGAAGACTTCACCGCTGAGTGCGGCGATTGATTCCTGGGAGGACAGGTCAATATACTGCCCCTCGCCGGTCCTCTGGCGGTAGAGAAGCGCGGCGAGTATGGCGAAGGCGGAAGTTGTAGCGCTTCGGAGGTCGATAGAGCCCATAAAATTGCTCGGAGGCCAGTCCTCATATCCCGTGATATAGGGTAAACCGGCCAAAGCCGCAAAGGTAGGAGCATAGCCGACATATTCGCGGTATGGTCCGGTCTGGCCGCAGGCTGAAGATGACAGGTAGATTATGTCCGGTTTCAGCTCCTTTAGAACCTCATATCCCAGCCCCAACCTGGGCACCACCCCCGGGCGCATGTTCTCCACCACCACGTCACTTTTTCGAACCAGTTGTTTGGCAATTTCCACGGCCTCTGGCTTGGTGAGATTGAGTGTAACACTGAACTTGTTAAGGTTAAGGTTGTTAAAGACCGGTGATTCATTGGGCGTGGCAAAAGTTTTCCCGGTGGTAAAAGCGATAAATCTTGAATGATCTATTCTCTTCTTGCTTTCGACCTTGATAACCTCCGCCCCTAAAAAACCCAGGAGGCAGGTCGCGTAAGGACCGGCCCAGGCTGATGTGAATTCGGTTACCCGTATCCCTTGTAATGGTCCCTGATGGTTTTTAGCCGGTTGACTGCTCATATGACACCTTCCTGTTCAAGTTTTAACAACGCGTCCTCACTATACCCCAGACGTTCGCAGAATATTTCCCTGTTGTGCTGGCCCAGGAGAGGGGCCGGACGGTTCAGTCTCCACGGAGTCTTGGAAAAGCGGTAGGGGGAGGAGGGAAATTTTTTAATACGGCCTGCTGCGGGGTGCTCCATCTCAACAAAAAAATTCCGGGCTTCCATCTGCTCCGACTCCACCACGTCCTTGGCCGAATTAACCGGCGCGATGGGACAGCTCAGGGCCTGCCCTTTCTTAAATATCTCTTCTTTATTATGCTCAAGCATCCACTCAATGATAAGTTCGTTCAGTTTGTCGGTGTTTTCAGCGCGAGCCTGCGAGTCCTTGCAGAGGTCGCCTTTAGACCACTCAGGATTCCCCAGAAGTTCCATGAAAGCCTTCCACTGGTGCTCCTCCGGCGTAACCACGACTACATGTCCGTCTTTACAAGGCATGATTCCCCCGGGCATTCGGCCGCTTCTCTGGCCCTGCCTGCTCATGCTTTCTCCGCCATTGGCATAAGTCACGCTCTCGATCCTTTGCATGGAAATGAGAGCCTCCTGTTTAGAAAGATCAATAAACTGGCCCCGTCCGGTAGCTCCTTTCCAGTATAGAGCGCCCAAAACGGCTACCGCCGCCAGAAGGCCCGGATCGTAATCGCTGCCGAAGCCGCCTATTTTTACCGGGGGGCGGTTCATGTCCAATGTGGGTATGGGAAGCAGATAAGCCTGACCGCTCACATGGGCGATGTTGAGCTGATAGGCTTTATAATCCTTGTAGTCGCCGCTCTGTCCGAACGGCGTGATGGCGGTCATGATAAGACCGGGATTGATTTTTTTTAACTCGTTGTATCCCAGTCCCATTTTTTCCATTTCACCGGGGCTTTTGTCTTCAACAAGGACATCCGCCTTTTTAATCAGTTCCTTGAAAATCTTCTTTCCCTCCGGTTTGGAAGGGTCCAGTGTAATTCCGAATTTGTTGGTATTTAGATAGAGAAACAGACCGCTTTTCTCCGGGTGGGGATCATTCCCCGGAAAGGGGCCTCGTTTTCGGGCTTCATCACCGTGGCCGGGTTCTTCTATTTTGATGACCTCAGCGCCAAGATCGGCCATTATTTTCGTACAGTATGGAGCTGAGACCATGGTTCCCAGTTCGATAATTTTAACGTTGCTCAGTGCCTGTTCCAACATGATAGATCTCCTCAGGGCGGCATAATTTAAAAACAGCCTTTTTATTTGATTCAGTAATTGGTGAAATTTGATAAAGAGGATAAAATCACTTTACAGTATCGAGGAATATGAATTTGGCCTCGCCCATCCCCTGATTGTCTTCAGGCAGGTGAGACCATAAAAAGCCTGAATCAAGAATAGCCAAGCAAGGCAGGTCAGTCAAATAAATATTGCTTAAAAGATAATTTTCTCCATACCTGCATACACGATCGCCCGGCTGAATTTTTTTACGCATCATTCAACCGGGCCATTGATTTTATTTAGCATTATGTACCGGATATGACCGGCAGGTCTATATAAGAGGCATAATTTGCATCGTGGAATATCGTCTGGATGGCGGGCACTCCCTCGGTGTCGACCCCGAACGGGTTGCCGGTATTCATGTTGCGGTCGATCCGGGGAAAATTGCTGCTGGAAATGTCTATACGGATACGATGGCCCCGGCCGAAAACAATTCCGGTGGCGCCCATGCGGATTTGGTATTCATATACCTGGCCCGGGGTTATGAATTCAGGCTTTAAAACAGATTTGCGGTACCGAGCGCGAATGCAGCCCTCAGCCACGTTATAGGCACAGCCGTCAGGATGTACATCAACCAGTTTTGCCGTGAAATCGGTATCTTTGGCCGATGTGGAAGCAAAAAGATGAAGCGTTAGGGGGCCGGTGACTTCAATATCTTTTTCGAGTTCGGGCGTAGTATAGCAAAGGACATCACTGCGTTTTTCCAGGTGGGTTTGGTCAAGCGGGCCCGGTACCAGGGTGCCTGTTGGCAGGTTTCTGCCGCCGTGAGTCGGGACCGGGAACATGGGGTTATAAAGGAAAGTGTCAGGCGGTTCCGAAGCTGGCGCGTTCCTGGAGAGAAGACCATCACCGGAGGCTGAGACGGCCCGCCCCTTGCTGTGGAAAAAGAACCTTTGCCAATCCGTTTGCGGCAGGGGCCAGGTGTCGGCATTGTGCCATTTGTTTCTGCCCATGACAAAGTACCTTACCGGAGGAAGGTGGCGGGGGTTTGGTTCGATTCCTCTCAGATACTTGTTAAAAAACGTGATGTGTCTTTGCATGGCAAACGCTCCTACGGCCGAAGCTGTTGGGCCGAAATGCAGTCCGCCCACATACGCCAGCGCCGGGCCGTGCGCCCAGGGACCGCAAAGGACATGCTGTCCCTCCCGGGCCTCTTTGGAACCGCCTTTTTCACGCATGTTTAAAAAATTGGTAAACAAGCTCGACCCGAAAAGATCGTACCAGCCTGAAGAATGAAAGCAGGGGACCTTAACCTTGTGATAAGCCCAATACAGGTCCTCTTCGGATTTCAGACCGGCCATCATGGCTTCGCCCATACGTTTCCCAAAACCCTCGGACAGCCCTTCAAATTGAAAATACGGAATCTCGTTCAGCGGAAGGTACTCGCATACTTCACCGATATTTGAAATGACCTTCATAACCATTTCCCGCATTTTGGAGACATCTTTCCCCTGTTTTCCCAACTTTTCGATCATGTCGACGGCCATGGCCGCGTACCAACTGATAGACTGTTCTAAATCCATCGGGCCGCTCATTCTGGTATCGCTGAGCGGGCCGGCGGTACATATGGCAGGGGC
>CAZVRN010000189.1:0-6730 GCA_964629485.1 uncultured Thermodesulfobacteriota bacterium
CAGCCGTCCATGCCATTGAAGAATCCGCTGTTGAATCCGCTTTGGTTGCCCTGAAAAATGCGCAGCAGTTATTTCCCCGTCCTGACCCCAGGCATCGGGTTGAGCATTGTTCAGTTTGTCCCCCGGACCTGGCTGAACGGATCGCTTCCCTGAAAATCATGGTTGTGACTCACCCGGCCTTTGTTTATTACAGTGGAGAAAGGTACCTTAAAACCGTACCCGGCTCACAGTTTGAGCATCTGTATCCCCTGGGGACGCTCTTGAAAAGAGGCGTCCGGGTGGCCGCCGGCTCAGACGCTCCCATCGTCCCGGTGAACCCCCTGGCCGGTATATACGGCGCTGTTTTGAGGAAGGCTGAAAGTGGTGAGGAAATCTTGCCCGGAGAAAAAATAACGGTATATGAAGCCCTACGCATGTACACCGAGAATGCCGCCTTGAGCGTCTTTGGGGAAATGGATAAAGGGGTGATTGCGCCGGGCAGATTGGCGGATTTTGTCGTTTTGAATGATAACCCGCTGAAAAAACCATTGGAAGCGATTAAGGACATTCAGGCGGAGATGACCATCCTGGGCGGTGAGGTGGTCTGGAGGCGTTGAGCGAGCCGTCCGGTTGCCCCAATTTCCTGACTGTTTTTTTACAAAATTTTTACAATTGCCGTAAATCAATTGAAGGATAACATGATAAGATTTCGCAAATTTATTCTTTAAAAAGCTAAACTTGTTAGGAGGAAATGAGTTGCCGCTAGACTCTGTAATAGATATTATCGCCCAGGGCGCCTGGAATGAAGGCACGCCGGTGGATAATTCCATTTTCGAAAATCAAGGTCTGGAGTTCAAAGGAGGCATACCGGTAAACGACGAGACCATTCAGCAACGAGTCGGTGTGCGGACGAGAATGGCTGCTTCGGCTGATGAAAGAATCGGCGTTAAGGCCATGCAGAACCTTATCGACACCGCTGATATTGACTGGTCGCGAATTAAGCTTTTTATCGGGGCTACCAATGTGGGTGAAGACAAGTATGACCCGGGACCGCTTATCGCTTACCCGTTTGAACTGGTTAAAAAATATTGCCCGGAGGCCATGGTTCTGGATGTTTACGCCGGTTGCCCCGGTTTCAACGCCTCGGTTGAAATGGCCTTTGTGTTATCCCTGAGCGGCGTTCTTAAAGAGGGCGATATATCTATTATCGTGGGGGCGGAAAATATACATCGCGCCAATGCTTTTCCGCCGGGCGATACGGGTAACATTATCTTTGGTGATGACGCTCTGGCCAGCGCGCTGGAGACAAAAGCCACCTTAAAACCCAGCGGCCGTTATTTTGTGAGTGAAAAGTACGAGCACAAATTGAAAGAAGATTTTGTGACGGATGCCGCGGCCCGGATTTACGAGGCAAATGGTCAAAACAAGATTGACGGGATTATTATTGATAATAAAATAGGGTTGATGGAATATCGGATTCCAGCCACTGCCGCAAGGATTCAGCATAGCCTGGTCGAGCAGATGTACCCGCAGGAAACATCAAAAGGGGCTTTTTCTAATTTCAAGAAGGCGCTCGAATTTTATGACTCAAACGTCAGGTCATTTGCTTTTGATATCAACACGGTCGGGGAAGACCGGACTATGGTTCATAAACTGGCAAAGGCTTATGTTGAGTCGGGCAAATATGGCACAGTTTTAGCCGGCACCCTGACCCGCGACCGGAACTTCGAATTTTCCATACATCGGGGAGAAGGCTTTGTTTTTGAACAGCCTCGCTTCGGCATAGTGGATAGCCATACCAGCAGTCACGGATGTTTCGCCGATTTTATCGAAGTGGTGCACCTTGACGGGGACATCTGGGGGGCCATGAACGGAAAGGGCGTTTTCTTATACGCCACACGCGGGGCCAAAACGCATATCGAAACATTACTATCCCGGAATAATCTCACCATAAATGATATTAACCTGCTCATTGAACACCAGGCCAATTTTGCCATGCTGCCCATGACCTTGAATCAGATCCTGGATATGGGCCAGGATGACGTGAAGAAAGACGTGGTTGATTATCTGGCCAATAAAATGGTGACTAATATTCATATTCGGGGGAACTGTTCTGTTGTCTGCATGCAGAGGCTTCCATATGACCTCAAGCGAGGCGCCTTGAAGCCGGACACCATTCAGGGCTTTCCGGTGAACAGAAACCTGGAAAATTTAAAAAAGGCCAAGATTATTCTCTATGATTCAGTGGGCGCGGGGATGATCCGGAGTTCAGTCCTCAGAAAAATATGACCCGGGCCCGACGCATATATATCTGCCTTTAATCTTCAGCACCGAACTTAGCTGTTCTATTTCGCGAGACTTCTTAAAAACCAGTAGTTTTGTTGAAATTACGGCAGGCGAAAGCCTGATAATGAGTTCAGCTAAAGGACGAAGTTTTGTAAAGGCTTCATCAGGGAATATTTTATGCCCCTTCACACCGGGGCATTCTTGTTTTTTTCATAAAACCTTTTCAAATAATGCTGGCCTATAAACCATGAAGGAATCATTGGCTTAGACTAAAAACGCCTGGCCCGATGGTTTCTTTCATCCTGTTGGGAGCAGATAAACTGTCCGGTTGAAATGGAGTCCTGGGAGGTGGAGACCGTGAGACGGGCGGAGTTGCTAACAGGAGCGAGCAATATTATTTGACTTGCGGGGCAAACTCTGTTTAACTATTGCCCTTAATATGGAATTCCGGCGGTCTATGGATGAGCCTCAGACTGGATGACTTTGATTACCACCTCCCGGATGAGCTGATCGCCCAAAGGCCGGCAGCCCGGAGAGATGATTCCAGGTTAATGGTCCTTGACAGAAAATCAGGGGCTATCACGCACGCGCGTTTTTCCGAACTGGGCCGCTGGCTGACTCCGGGCAGTCTGATCGTGCTCAATGACGCCCGGGTGGTTCCGGTTCGCCTCCGGGGACGGAAAGCAAGTGGTGGCCGGATCGAGGTCGTGCTGCTCGAACCGCCTTCCTCAGACGCAGGGCCGGGTGAGTATGAAATAGAGTGCCTGGCCAGGCCGACAAAGCGTCTTAGGCCGGGGGTGAATATTAGTTTTGGGCCTAAGTTGAGCGGTGAAGTTGTCCGGGTGAAAGAATCAGGTCGCACTATTTTGAGATTTTGTTTTCATGACGCCCCGGTAAGCACTTTGGAAAAAATCGGGCGTATGCCTTTGCCACCTTATATCAGCCGGGACAGAGAAAACAATCAGGAGGCCGACCTAGACAGGAACCGATACCAAACGGTCTATGCCAGGGAGCCGGGCGCTGTGGCCGCACCCACGGCTGGTTTGCATTTTACTCCCGAGCTGCTTGATGCGCTTAAGAGCCAGGGATTTGAAATCGTCACCTTGACTTTGCTGGTCGGGTATGGCACTTTTGCTCCGGTTAGGGTAAAAGACATAACCCGCCACCAGATCCAGGCTGAATCAATGATCCTTCCGGCCGCGACCGCCGGAAAAATAAACCAGGCCAGGACCGCGGGCCGGAAAATTACCGTAGTTGGAACCACCGGCGTACGCTCCCTTGAATTCACGGCCCAGGAGAACGGCCTGGTTAAACCCTTTGCGGGGATGTGTGATTTATTCATTTATCCGGGATTTAAATTTAAAGTGACCGATCACCTTCTGACGAACTTTCACCTGCCTCGTTCAAGCCTTTTGATGCTCGTGGCCGCCTTTGCCGGGCTTAAGACCATCCTTGGGGCGTATGGCGCGGCCGTGAAGGAGGGTTATAGATTTTACAGTTACGGTGACGCAATGTTGATTCTTTAAAGTATGATGAAAGATGGTCACCGAAAATAGCAGCTCTTTGACATTTACGATTAAGGCCCATGACCCGCTTACCAGGGCCCGGGCCGGACTGTTGGAGACAAAACACGGCCCGGTCCCGACCCCGTATTTCATGCCCGTAGGCACGCAGGGCACGGTTAAGGCCGTGGGGCCGGACGATCTGACGAGGGTCGGAGCCAGGATGATCCTGGCCAATACCTATCATCTTCTCATCCGGCCGGGGCCGGAGGTGGTACGCCGCCTGGGCGGTCTGCATAAATTCATGGGCTGGGACGGCCCGATTCTGACGGACTCCGGCGGTTTTCAGGTTTTTTCCCTGACAAGCCTGCGGAAAGTCAGCCAAGAAGGCGTGACTTTCCGATCTCATCTTGACGGATCAGAAATTTTTTTGACGCCGGAAAAGGCGGTGGCCGTCCAGGAAACCCTGGGCCCGGACATCATGATGGCCCTTGACGAGTGTACGCCCTATCCGGCCGACCGGGATCAGACCGCTGCTTCGGCCGCATTGACCCTGAGCTGGGCCAAACGCTGCCTCAAGGCTCAAAACCCGGAAAAATCTCCGGCCATGTTTGGCATTGTCCAGGGTGGAATGTACGCCGATTTGAGGCGAGAGGCGGTCAGGGCGCTGGAAGAGCTGGATTTCCCGGGGCTGGCTCTCGGAGGCCTGGCCGTGGGAGAAGAGCCTGCGGTAAGGCTGGAGATGATAGAAGCAGCCGTGGAAATCATGAACCCCGGCAAGCCCTTGTATCTGATGGGCCTGGGAACGCCCGAAGACCTGGTCGAGGGGATAGCCCGCGGAGCCGATCTTTTCGACTGCGTGATGCCCACGCGGAATGCGCGTAACGGACAGCTTTTCACCCGGTCGGGCCGGCTGGTGATCAAAAACGCGCAGTATAAAGATGACGAGCGCCCCATAGATGAAAATTGTGGGTGTTATACCTGCCGCCGATTTTCCCGCGGCTATTTGCGGCACCTTTTCGTCTCAAAAGAACTACTGGCTTTTCGGCTCAATACTATACATAATCTCAATTATTACATCTCGCTCGCAGCCGAAGCACGCGAGGCTTTGCTTGAAGGAAAATTTAAAAAATTCTATAATAACTTTTACAGCTTACGGGAGGGAAAAGCGTCCTTCTCGGAGGCGCACTGAAACCTGGGAAGGAGTTTCATAATGTTTACCGATTTGGTTTACGCCCTTGGCGGTCTGCCATCCGGCGGCGAAGGGAGCAGTGGATCCGGAGGCATGCTCGGCGCCTTGTTCCCATTGATCCTGATGTTTATAATTTTTTATTTTCTGCTTATTCGCCCCCAACAAAAAAAGTCCAGGGATCAGCGGCTATGGCTGTCCTCCCTGAAGAAAGGGGACAAGGTGGTAACCACGGGCGGTCTGCATGGTCAAATAACCGGCCTGACCGATTTCGTGGTCACCCTGGAAATCGCCCCCAGAATCAGGGTCAAAGTCTCCCGTAGCGCCATAGCGGGCCCCATAGCTTCAGAACAGCCCGTGGTCTCGTCGGATGATGATAAAAGCAAAAAATAATGCCAAGATATTACTATTAGCGGCTTGAGGAGTAGCGAAGTGGAGCGAAACTTCCAATGGCGTCTTCTAATCGTTTTGGCTGCCGTAGTGGCCTCTTTAATCTACATTTATCCTTCATTGGCACCCAGTCTGCCAACCTGGTGGCAAAAGGTTCTGCCTTCGGAAAAGGTCCATCTCGGGCTTGATCTCAGAGGCGGGATGCACCTTGTGCTCGAGGTGCAGACGGAAAAGGCGATTGAAAGTTCTTTGGATCGAACCATTGATGAGCTTAAATACAGCCTGCGTAAAGAGCGTGTTCCGGCAAAAAAAATAGAACGAATTGGCACCCGCAAAGTCGAAGTGGAACTGATCAAGGCAGAGCATCTGGACAAGTTAAACAAAATCCTTGACGATAATTTTGGATACCTTGTTACCTTAAACACAACGGAAGAGGCGGGCATGGTTAGGGTGACCCTGGGGCTTAATGATCGCGAGGCGAAAAGGGTCGCGGATCTGGCCGTCAGGCAGGCTCTTGAAACCATTCGCAACAGGATTGACCAGTTCGGCGTGACAGAACCTGATATCCGACCCCAGGGGCATGACAGAATCGTGGTTCAACTGCCCGGGATTAAGGATACCAAGCGGGCGGTGGACCTGATCGGACAAACCGCTCTTTTAGAGTTTAAGCTGGTGGACGAGGATCACAGCCCGGCCAAGGCTCTGGCTGAAGGCCCGCCGCCGGGAACAGAAATCGCATATCAGATTGAAACTGATCCCGAGACCGGCCGGACAAAAAAGATACCTTTCCTGCTCAGGAAGCGGGCCTTGATGACCGGCGAGTACATCACCAACGCGCGGATGCGTTTTGACAATCAGTACAACACACCCTATGTCGCCCTCAACTTTGATGCCAAAGGTTCCCGGCTCTTTGAGCGTATTACCGGGGCTAATATCAAAAAAAGACTGGCCATTGTCCTTGATGGTGTCGTCAAATCCGCACCGGTCATCCAGGATAAGATTTCGGGCGGCAAGGCGGTCATAACCGGGAATTTCACACAGGAAGAAGCCAAAGACCTGGCCACGGTTTTACGGTCCGGCGCGCTGCCTGCCCCGGTAAAGATACTCGAAGAACGAACTGTCGGCCCTTCGCTGGGGCAAGATTCCATTAATCAGGGCCTTTTGTCCATCCTGATCGGGGGTCTCTTTGTCCTGGTCTTTATGTTTTTTTATTATCGTATGTCCGGGCTGATTGCGGATCTGGCCCTCGCGCTTAACATGATCCTGATAATGGCTATCCTTGTCGCTTTCAAGGCAACCCTGACCCTGCCGGGAATCGCCGGTATCATTCTGACTATCGGTATGGCCGTGGATGCAAATGTGTTGATCTACGAGCGTATACGCG
>CAZVRN010000190.1:0-6657 GCA_964629485.1 uncultured Thermodesulfobacteriota bacterium
GTGGCGTGAAAATAAAAACCCCGCCCCTCCCCGACTGCTAAAACTTAACGCCGGACTGGAGCTTAAATCCCTGGCATAGCTGAACAAAGGCTTTGTTTGCCAGGGATCTGTTTTTCCGGCTCCAGGATCAGGCTTTCTCCAGTTTCTCGAGTTCCTCTATTTCGGCCACAACCTCATCAACAAGGGGTTTGAGGGTATCCTCGGAGAAATCGAACCTTATTCCGGCGGCCGCGAAAAGCTCGGGAAGCGGCCTGCTCCCGCCCAGGGCCAGGCCGGCCTTGTAATCCGCTATGGCTTTTTTGAGGTCTGACCCGGCCTTGCGCCAGATCTGGAGAGCCCCGATCTGGGCGATGCCATACTCGATGTAATAAAGCGGAACCTCGAACAGGTGCAACTGGCGCTGCCAGGCGGTTTCTAAAAACTCTTCGTAGCCGGAATAATCGACATCCCCTCCGAAGCGTTCATTCAGAGCCAGCCAGCATGCGGTGCGGTCCTCGATGGAATGCCCCGGGTTTGAGTAAATCCAGTGCTGGAAAGCGTCAATGGCCGCGATCCAGGCGAAGATAAAAAGCATTTCCTCGAGGTTTTTCTTTTGGGCCCGGGCCGCTTCGGCCGGGTTATAAAACTCCTCCAGGCAGTTCGAAGCGATAAGCTCCATGCCCATGGAAGCCACCTCGCAGAACTCTATGGGCGCATGCCTGTAATGGAGAAGGGGTTCCTGCCGGGAGGCGAACATATGGAAGGCGTGGCCGCCTTCGTGGAGCAGGGTGAAGACGTCCCGGTTCAGCCCGACCGCGTTCATGAAAATAAAGGGAAGCCGAACCTCTTCGAGCGTGGACTGGTAACCGCCCGGGGCCTTGCCTTTGCGGCTGGCCAGGTCCAGGAGACCGTCTTCAATCATTTTATTAAAAATAGCTCCGAGTTCGGGATCAACCTTGGTAAAGATGCGCTTGCAGCCTGATAACAATTCCGCGGGCTCAGAAAACGGCTTAAGGGGAGGCCGGCGGTAGGGATCAACCGCGAGGTCATAGGGGCGGAGGCTGGGCACGTTGAGAATTTCTTTGCGTTTTTTTAGAGATTCCTTATAAGCGGGCATGACACATTTTTCCACGGCATTATGAAAGGTCAGGCAGTCCTCAGCGGTGTAATCGAAACGCCCCAATTGTCTGAACCGAAAACCAATGTAATTTTCAAAGCCGGCGTTTTGAGCCTCCTGCCGGCGGAGGTCGAGCATCTTGTCGTAGAGCGCATTGAGCCGGTCCGCATCCTTAAGCCTCCTGTTGACCACCAGTTCCCAGGACTGCCTGCGGAGGTCGCGGTCCGGTTCTTCAAGGAAGACAGCCATCTCCTGCATGGTTCTTTCCCGCCCCTTGAACTCGACCGTCATCGCCCCCTGGATACCCTGGTATTCCTGAGACAGTTTGGTGAGTTCCGTCTCAAGCGGCACATTCTCTTCCCGAAAAATCTCAAGGTGGTTCTTCGTGTCCCTGATGAGAACCTCATATCTCTTTTGGTCCAGCTCGTTTAAGTGGGGATTCTGGATGAACTTCTTTTCGAGCTTGTTTCCCCAGGTCTTCATCCTGGGCTCGATATGCTCCACAAAATGCAGAAACTCTTTTTTTATGTCCTCATCGTCCGTGGCGCAGGTCATGGCGATATAGCGGCGGGAACCTTCTTCGCTCAGAGCGGCCTCCAGCTCACTCAAGTCAAGCAGCCACTCTTCCAGTTCAGAAGCTGATTTTGGTTTTCTTTCCAGAAGGGCTTGATAAAAGGGTTCGATTTTCTGCCAGTCCGCCAGGTCAATATCCTCCGGGAGAAAGCGGCGTGAGAATTCGGGGGCCGGTCTTTTTATTTCAGAAACCTTGTTCGTGGAAATACGCGCCATTATTTAACCTCTCATGCGTTAGTTTGGGGCCTGTTAATAACTTCATCCTTAAGACCTCTTCAGAACTTCGTCCTTTAGCCGAACTCACTGTCAGGCTTCCGCGATTTCAACAAAATTACTCGTTCTTAAGAGGTTTTCAATCAAAAATCATGCTTGGCCACAATCGGCATCTTCCGGCCCATGCCGAAAGCCTTTGATGTTACTTTCAGGACGGGAGCGGCCTGTTTGCGTTTAAACTCATTACGATTCATGGTCCTGATGACCCATTTGACCATTTCACGGTCAAAACCCTGCTCGGCGATCCGTTCGATAGAGTACCCCTCTTCGATGTAGTAATAAAGAATCCGGTCCAAAAGGTCGTAGGGCGGGAGAGAGTCCTGGTCACGCTGGTTCGGCCTCAGCTCCGCGGACGGCGGTTTCTCTATACAGCGCCGGGGAATCACTTCGGACTTCCGGTTGATATAGTGGGCCAGCTCATAAACCATGGTTTTGGGAACATCGCCGATCACCGCCAGGCTGCCGCACATATCGCCGTACAGGGTGCAGTAACCCAGGGCCAGTTCACTCTTATTGCCGGTCGTAAGTAAAAAGTGACCAAACTTGTTGGAAAAAGCCATCAGCAGATTGCCTCGGATCCTGGCCTGGATATTTTCTTCGGTCACATTCGGGGCCAGGCCCTTGAAATGATCTTTCCAGGTTTCGAGATAAGATTTAAAAATATTGTTTATGGGCAGTATTCTCAGCTCCACGCCCAGGTTCGAGGCCAGGGCTTGCGCGTCTTCCACGCTTTCCCGGGAAGAATACGGAGAAGGCATGGCCAGGCTTATGATGTTTTCCGCTCCCAGGGCCTCCACGGCCAGGCAGATGGTGACCGCGGAATCGATTCCGCCGGAAAGGCCGACCAGGGCTTTTGAAAATCCGCTTTTGCGCACGTAGTCGCGGGTACCCAGGGCCAGGGCCTCATAGATTGACCGGATTTTCTCCAACGGCGCGTATCCTTGCGGGTCGGCCGGAGCATTTGTGTCTATCGTCTCGACATGCTCCCTGAAAGCGGGGAAGACGCTTATTGGTTCTCCTTGCCGGTTTAAAAAAACGCTCCGGCCGTCAAAGACGAGTTCGTCGTTTCCGCCCACCTGGTTGACATAAACAAAAGGCAGCTTATGCTTAACGGCGTGGCGGCGGATAAGGTTGTACCTGGCTTCTTCCTTTTCGACTTGAAACGGCGAGGCCGAGATATTGATCAGCAGGGTCGCGCCTTTTCGGGCCAGGGTTTCGATAGGGTCGCTGGAGTAATACCGGCCCGGCTCACAAAGGTCAGAATCGATCCAGGCGTCCTCGCAAATGGAAACACCAAGTTTTTCCCCCTTGAAAGAAAAGGGCTCGATGTTTTGGGCCGGGTCGAAGTACCGCGCTTCATCGAAGACATCGTAAGTCGGGAGCAGGGTTTTGGGCTGTTCAAAAACCACCTTGCCGCCATGAATCAGCACGGCGGAATTATGGATGCCCCGGCCCGGGTTTTTCTCGGCCGGCTGAACAGACCCGATCAAAACACCGGTATCCATATACTGCCTGGATATTTTAAGCAGTTCGTCCAAGGCTTTTTGCTCTCTTTCGATAAACCAGTGGCGCTCCACTAAATCCAGCGGCGGATAGCCCACCAGGGACAATTCAGGGAAAACCACCAGATCGGGCTTATCTTTCCCGAAGCCGGCCAGGACTTTGACCATTTTGGCGAGATTTCCCTCCGTGTCTCCAACAATCGGGTTAATCTGGGCCAAGGCAACCTTCATAATGCTTCTTCCCTCACAAATTTATTAACTTAAAAATATTAAACTTATTACGGATTGTTGTCGAGTTTTCTTTTAAGGTATCAAGGCAGAGCCCTGGAACGAGGAGATAACATAGTCTGTAAGAAGCAAGTAAACTGTCCCGATATGGTATAATAATAAGGAGGGAGCCATGAGGCGGACAGAGCTATTTAGAGTTTTCTTTTAGGCCGGGCAGAAGTCCCGCCTTGAAAGCGAAGGTATTTTATGGTATGTGACCATTATGAAAAAAAAGCCTTGCCTAAAACCGGGCGATATAAAACTCTTTTCCCGATCATCTTGCTTTTGCTGGTCTTTACGGCATGCCCGGGCTGGGCCTCTGATTACTTAAATGACCTGGAAGACGCTTTTGAAGCCCATATCACCAATGATTTCGACAAGGCCATTGACCTTTACACCCGGATCATCAAATCCAGGGAAGTCTCCCGTAGAAATTTACCGGTCTTGTATCTCTTAAGGGGCGAGGCCTGGGCCGAAAAAGGCGACTGCACCACAGCCATAAAAGACTTTACCACGGCCATCAAACTGAGGCCGTCGTATGCCCATGCTTATTATTTTCGCGGTGACTGCTACCAAAACCAGGGAAAATATAAACAGGCGTGGCAAGACTTTAAAACAGCCATTTCACTCAAACCGAACAAAAGGCTTTACCTGGAATCACGCGCTTTATTGGCCTCCCTGATAGGAAAAGAGGAAAAAAGGGCGGTCTCATTCGCTGTCGTCGCTCCCCCCCAGAAGGCGTCAAAGCTTTCGTCCAAATCCAGAAAAGGAAAGAGACCCGCCTTCCTGGAGTTTTTACGTTCGCCCTGGTCTTTTATCAAATCAGCCGAGCGCAAATAAGGCCGGAAGGAAATCGGCATTTACCGGTGTCCGTCCTTGAACCAGAGGGGGTGGGATACCGTATAGGCGTTCAGGTCTTTCAGGTACATTTCATGGTTAAACCCCTGCACGACTTTTCGGAAGGCCACGGCGCCGACTTCCCACCACAGCCAGACATCCGTATAGTCCTCATAAAGAGCCTTTTCCACCTCAGCGTAATATTTTTTTCTCTCGGATTCACTAGTGGCTTGACGCCCCTTTATAAAGTAAGAAATCGCCTTTTTATTATTATTTCGGCCGTAATTGTAGGCACCAGTCGAAAAATAGAAAAAAGTAGGCACCCCGTCGGGATCCTGAATATAACCGATGGGCATATAGGCCATATCATAATCAAGGTTTTTCATTCGATCCTGGGCGGCAGGCGTATCAAGGACATCCACTTGCCAGTTTATGCCCACCTTGGCCAGCATTGCCTTGACGGCTTCAGTCAAGGTCACGGCCGCGGGTGTACTACCCGTGTAACCTTTCAGGGTCAGGCCGTTGGCATAACCGGCCTCAGCCAAAAGCTTCCCGGACAGTTCAGGGTCATACTTAACCGGCTTAAGGCCGGGGTTGTGGGCCCAGTGATTTTCAGGGAAAACGCAGCTTGCGATTCGGCCCAGCCCGAACTGCGTTCCATGGATCAAGGCCTTGCGGTCGATGGCATGAGAGATGGCTTTGCGGACCCGAATATCCTTGCACGGCTTTCTGGACTGATTGAAGCCAAGCATCTGGGTGTGATAAAGGGGGGAAATATAAACATTAAAATTGGGGTCTTTCCGGAGGGTGGCGACCATTTCTTTACTAACCCCGATGGTGTCTATTTTGCCGGCCCTGAGGTTGGCCAATTGAATAGACGGGTCCGGGATTACAACGATGACCATGCCGTCAAAATAAGGCATCTCCGGGCGGCCGATCTTCCGGCCGAACCACCAATTGGGGTTTCGTTTCAGTTTTATATAGTTTCCGGGGCGGCCTTCCTCGAACATCCACTGGCCTGTGCCCACGGGCTGCAGGTCCGTGGTCTTTTTGCCTTTTACTTTTTCGGTCAAAAGACGGGCTTTTTCTTCAGCCTCGGCCGCGGCCTTTAAATCTTCCTGTTTGCCGCTTCTTTCAGCTTTCCGTTTGAGTCTCTTGGCCCTGCTTACTGCTTTGCGGGCGTCCCGAATGGCCACGTCGGTCTTCAAGGCCCTGGCGGAAATGGCAAAGGACATAAATCCCGACGGGAGAGAGAGCCAGGGATCTTTGGTGTACCACCTCAGGGTGTACTCGTCGATGACTTCAATCTTTTTAAAACGGCGCATCATGCCCCTGGTCCAGCATCCGTTCCTTTTATCCCGCTGCCAATCAGCCATGTATTTCAGTGAGTAAGCATTAAAGGGGGTGCCATCATGGTAGGTCACGCCTTTCTCCAGGTGCATATCCACAATATTGGGGGCCGGGTACTCGAACGATTCGCAAAGCCACGGGTTTTTCGCCATTCTATAAGAGCCGTCAGTATTGGTGATGCCTTCATAAATCGAGCTAATAACGCTCCAGTCATTAATCGGCCAGTGGTTGGGATTCAAGACCCCCACGTACTTGAGCGCGGCGCGGCGAAAAATTCCGCCCCTTACCGGCTTGGTCGGCCAGTACTTTTTACCCCACTCCCAGTAAGTCGGCTTGGGATTGGTTTTGTTGTAAACCAGTATTGGTTTGGCCTTGATTTCCCCGCCCATGGCCGGAAAACTCAAAGGGCCCGCTGTAAACAGAGCCGCTATAATACTGGTGACGATCGGCAAAAGCAGGAATATTTTTTTGCCTGGCATGCTTAGCCTCCCTAGATGCTTAAAAGGTCATTTTAACCGGCCCCAGCCCGGAAACGTGATTTGATTTCTATTAATAATCACTCCTGATGTTTCCAAGTATTACAAGTGAAGGAACCTCTGTCAATGTCATCCCCGGTGAGACCACTCGAAAAACATTTAATTTCGATATCTTAAAATAGGGCCCCGAGATCTCTTGAGAACTTCGCCCTTAAGCTGAACTCATGGCCGCCTTCCGTGATTTCAACCAAAATTACTCGTTCTTAAGAGGTCTTATTTTCCC
>CAZVRN010000191.1:0-6652 GCA_964629485.1 uncultured Thermodesulfobacteriota bacterium
GAAACATTGAGTGATCAGATTGACGGCACTTCAACGTCTCAATCCCTTCTTACCTCAGGTCGTTTTCTACAGTTAACCAGGATTTGGCTGAAAAAACCTACCTTTAGTCCCTCAATTTCGCGAACCTCACGGCTTTGGTCTCGTTTCGGCTGCATATCCCTCATGATCTTTTCTCCACCAACAATATAACATATTGATTATAATAAAGAAAAATATTTTTTGCGAACCTCGAACCCGTTCTTTAAAACAAACATAATAAAATCAAGCAGTTAACCATCTGGGGCAAAACAAGCCCGAGGTTCGCGCCCAATCTCAAACCAAAATCAGTCCTCTCCGATTATTACTTTTATTTCCAATACCTTATCAAGCTGCTTCCTGGAGCACTCTTTGCTTTTCCATTTTCCCTCTGATATCCACCGGTCTTTAAACGCCCGGGCCAGCGTTTTTTTATCCTCGCCTTCGTATTCATCAAGGCGGTAGTAAATCTCGTAAACCTGATTGTTGTCTGTGGCGGGGTCTTTAATGGCCGCAATATCCCGTTCCAAGGGCGACATGGCCTCAAGCGCTGCTTTTTGGCGAGCCTCCTCTTCCTGGATCCGCCGCTGTCTCTCTTTTTCTTCCTCTTGCTTAATTTTGAGAGCCTTAAGCCTTTCCTGTTCCGCTTTTTCCCGGTCCAGGCGTTCCGCCAGGGCCAGTTGGACTTGCTCCTGCCAGATTTCTTCTTTTCGTTCCAGTTCCCCGGCTTTTGTTTCGGAAAGCGGTTCCAGCACCACCCAGCCAAAAGGCATCAGGCCGGCGTTGGTCGTTGGTTTTCTGCTCTGGCCGGCCAGCCAGAGGGTGGTGGCCTGGTTTTTGTTTTCCGATTTTTGGCCTCCGGGTTTCATGATTTTTATGTTACGATACCCCTCAATGGTGATGGACTCGGCGCCGGAGTGCCGGCCAAGGCGAAGCAGGATGCCTGAGCTGTTAAGGCCATCGACAGGAACGGAAGAAGCTCCAATTTTTTTTAGTTCGGTGTCTTCCCGTATTTTTTCATGATCATAAAACCTTGATGCGCTTTCCAAGACGCTTTCCAGGTTCAACGGATTTTTTATTGGAGTGTTTTTTCCGGGGTCCAAGACCTGGATGGCGCCTGTGAAAAGGCTTCCCCTCAGTATGACCTCCAGGATTTGATAAGGCCCCCGGGCCTCAAAGCGGGAAGGCTCCTTCTTCCGGTTGACGACGTACATGACCTTGGTTCGTGTTTCTCCCACGGGCTGGAAGTCCGAGACCTTGAGCATTCTGAAGGGATCTGTTGAGAAATCCATGCCTTTCATACCCAGCAAGGTTTGCTCCAGTTGCCGAGCCGCTCCTTTCTGTCTCTTATCGACGCCAGGACGTATCTTCGCGGCCAGTTGGTTCAGGTACGCGGTGCGCAGGGCGCCTTTGATGGCCGAGCCCGGGATGTAGGGCCGGCCGTCATTGGGGTTGAAGGCGGTGCGTTCGATAATGAACCTACCCAATTCCTTCTGTATTTTTCGCCGGTCTTTGGACAGGGCCAGGACCTGCCGGTAGTGGTCCTTGAAGCCGGAGCAGATTTCCACCTTCCGGCCTTCGGTCTTTCGGCCGTGCATGAATTTATAAAGTTCGAGGAGTGATTCGATGGTGCCTTTTCGGCAAATCCCGGAAAAGGTTTGTCTTTCTTTGCTGTCAAGCGCTGCGATAAAGCCGGTCGGATTGAATACAACGAGCTGATCCCGGTCTTCATCCAAGATAAAGCCCGACGGTTCATAGGCCTCATCACACCCCAGGTGCACTGGTGAGACGATTTCGATAAGGAACCGCTTGGTGAGGTTTTGGGTCTTATCCATGGCGCACCTCCAGTTTCAGGGGAAGATAAATCGAGTATCCCTGGGTGATGGTTTCCTTCATTGTTTTGGAGACATCGTTGACAGCCTGCCCGAGATAGGGGTTTTGAAAAAAATCCTGGTTTTCCGGGAAGAATACAGCGCCTTCATCGGCCATGAGCACCGGGTTTTTAAAAGGATTGCGGGCGCTGGCCAGCCGGTCTCCGTGCTTGCCGAACCGCACAAACGGCGTGAAATACATGCGCCTGAAGACCCCCTGCCTTGGCGCCGAGGGCCCCATGGTATAAACGGCATTCGCCTCACGCGATTCAGGCAAGGGGAGTTCGGTGCAGTCCATGATCTCAAATTTCCCCATGCCGATGGAGGCGTCCCGGCCATAGCCCCACTGCCCGATTGTTGAAAGTCCTTTTCTGATTCTTTCGATATCCGTGGCCCCTTGATCAATCATTACGAAGACGGCCAGGAGCGCGCCCGGGAAAAACCAGGAGACTTCCCGGACATAAGGCGCGAACGGCGCGGGGCCTGTCGTCTGGGTCAGGCGGTTAATGGTGTTGTGAGGCTGGTTCATCATGCTGAGATAATGTTTCTGCCTGGTTTTTTGCAGAAGCCTTTTAGTTTCGTCGGAAAGATATTCAAACGCCAACGAGGCCAGTTCTTCTTCGCCGCTTACTGTCACTGAAGACAGATCCAGCTCTGACACTTTATCTATCAATATCCATTTTTTCTTTTTGAATTCCTTCCGCTTTTTTAACCACTCGATTTTGTCTTCAGGCAAATCCCGCACCCAGAGGTCCGGCGGAAGGTCGGGTTTTTTCAAGGCGTACTTTTTTTGCCCGTTGTTTAAAAAACAGGGAAAGGCCGTGGAAAAAACAGCAAAGGGCCTTTGGCCATACAAAGTCACCCACCTTTCCAGGCCGCCTTCGAGCAGGTTCGGATCGTGAGCCGCCTGCCAGCAGAAGTGCCCGAAGAGTGTGTCTCCCTTGATGGGAGTTCCCAGCCCGGCGGTCGGTTTTAAAAGAATTTCATAAAGTTTCACAGGACAATCCTCCTGTTTCAAACGGGCTGAATAGCGTCGTATTGATCCCGAATCTCAGGGTCATCAAATACAATTTCTATTCTCCCGTAACCGCGGCTGCACGAACCTCCCAGGGCGTCCTGTTCCAAAAGCTTCAGGCCTTCCAGGAGCAATGGCAACATATCCTCGTCACCATCAAATTTTTTCAGGCTCACCTTGAAGTCAAATTCCGTACCCGCAATAACGCGTTCGGTCTGCCTCAGGGAACCGGTCTTTGCAGTTCCTGTTATCCGGTCAATCGCGGTCTCGGCTTTTATTTCAGTGTAGGCAAGGCTCTCCTGCGAGGCTTTCTCTCGCCAAGCTGAGTGCACGTGACAATCGGCAAAGGCGACCCGCGTGGGGCCGAGATAATAATCTTCATTTGTGTCCGCGCCGCTGCACCCGAAAAGCTTTAAAATCTTTTCGCATTCAGTCGTGTCTTCTTCCTCCTGTTGAAGCGCTTGCAGGTGCTTGAATGTCAGGGGCGCTCCTTTTGTTCGGCCCATCAAGCCGCTTCTCAGTTCCAAAAGAGAGCGAACTTTACCCTTGAGAGACGAGCCGGGTATATAGGGAAGCAGGGTATGCGGGTGTTTGACCACCGGGTTATCCGTGCCGCCGATCCGCATCTCGGTGTCTCCCGCGCCGATATGCAGGCCGCTTTTTAAAATAATCTTGCCCGTAATTTCCTGTATCTTAACAAGCTGCATCTTTTTCCCTCCCCTTCCTATTTAGGTACATGAAGTTTATAGAAACCCATAACCGCCTCGAAAAATGAAACGAATATGCTCAGGTCCTTAGGACCTTCCACCTGGTTTACCGAGGATTTTATAAATTCCAGGAAGCTGTCTGAAACCTTTTCCCTGCCCTTGGCGTAGGCGGCCTTTGAAACGAGCATATGAACCTGGGGAAGAATGAAATCCCATTTCTCGGGTCCGGCCATTTTGGTTTCAGCCTCAAGCCTCAGGACTTCGTCATAAAACCGCCTGAGCTGTGTGGATTTATTTTCGTCCTTTTTTCGGTTATGGGCCAACTTTTCTGCCATGTCTTCCGCCCGTTTGCTGAAAAGCAAGGGGTCAACTTTTCCGTTCTCTTTGTCTTTCCAAAATACGATCTGCATGGTTATCACCTCCTGATAGTGTAGATAATTTCCCACAAGGGCATCTTCAGTTTCGCGCCGTAATCAAGTATCCATTGCGCCAGTTTGTTTCTCACCTCCTGAATTGCTTTTTCTCTCGCGTCTTTTCTGATATCTTTTCCGATGTTTCTTTCCAGGCTGTAAGCCAGCAGGGCTCGCCAGCGCATGCAGGCCAGGTCGCTCACATGAATGTGGCCGGCGTTAACCAGGCGTTTTTCCTGCTCAGCCATCTGAATCAATTCATTCAAACGGTATAACATAGCCTTATTAATCCAATTTTGTTCAAGCCATTCCTCAAAGGCGGCTTTGATTTCAGCGAGTTGTATCACTTCTTCCCAGGTCGCGGTTTCTGCGAAGAGTGTCAGCCGGTCTCGATCTTCTGCCTTGGATTTTTCCAAAGCCGATTCGGCTGATTCGGCCATACTGTCGATAGGAGTATGGGATTTGTGTAATGTAATCCCGGCTGAGAAATGAATATCATCGTTTTGGCAGACGTAATCTTTAAAGGATTCTCGAAGATGGTGAGCGAGCTTGATGGTGCTGTTCCACGGACCGATCAGGAAGAAGTCGTCACCACCGGCAAAAACGGTGTAAATATTCTTGAAATCAGGGCTGGTCTGAAGGAAGCGTGGCAGATAGACGCTGAAGTAGGCATCGAGTTGTCGGCTCAAAGTGGAAATTCGGGAGAGGGTGAATTCTTCCTTGGCAAGCCCGCAGGCCATGAGCAGCCCGAGGTTGTCCACATCCGCTTTGAACACACCCAGGGCTTCAAGCCCGGACCGATCATCACGGATCAATGACATCGAGGCAATGTCATTCAGTGTTTTAGGGTCACCAACCTTTCTTTGCTCATCTGTTTTCGGATTTGCTTCGTCTCGGGCCTTTTTTTCATATCTTGGATCGGACTGATCATCTTCGGCATAAGCCGGGACATAGCCAGAAACAAACCGAACTGCTATGCGGGGTTCATCTTCATCTTCGGATGGGTAAGAGAGACGCCAGTATCTTAAGAGTTCCCCGCTTAAGGCCGAGTCATTTAGGTCTTCATCCTGAAACGAGACCTGGTAGCGGTTGAAAATAGGCATCTGGAGACGATTTTCCTTGTCCTGGGTCAAGCTGCCTTCTGCCACGGATGTTACGGCCAGTTGTTTCTTTTTAACCAGATTTGCTCCCAGAAAAACCTGGTCGCGGCAAACACTGCAGCATCCCCCTGCCTCCTCCCGGTCAATGTATTTTGAATCAATCGCTTCCTGGGAGGACGGCCTTTTGCCGCAGAAAGGGCAAAGAGGTTGATCCAGGCTATTGTCAAAGGAGTCGAGATAATGGGTAAATGCCCCGGCGTGTTTTTCCAGGTCAAGGCGCGAGAACTTTTTTTCGCCAATATTTTTTTGGAGCGCTTCCCATAGATTCACGAACCTGCCTTTGACAAAATCATCAGGCGAGGCCTCCACCCGTGAAAACCCCATAGAACTTTCTCCATAAGATATTTCGATCAGCCAGTCATTAACCTCTTTTTCCACCTTCTTGACAGCTTCATCAGTGGTAGAGGTATTTGGAGCTATAACGGTAAATTTTCCGGCGGCGTTGAGTATGCTCGAAGTTGTTGGTATGCCGATTTCCCGGCAAAGCATATCCGCGGCCAGCTCAGTGAACAATGAAATGGAAAAAGAACGACCTCGAAGCAGTTTAGAACGATATCGCCGCGTATCACCGTGCATCCTGAAAATAAAACTCTGTATGCCGTAAAAATCGCCGGTGATAACAAGAAATTTTTTATGGGCAAAATTTTTAATCGCTTCGACAGTGATCGTGTTGGTATCCCGGTGATAGGCATAAAGTGCAGCGGCAAGCGCGGCCGTACTTTTAGCATGGTCATACAGGGATACGTCAGGAATTATATTCCCCGCCCGGGCCGAAGGAACGGATGAAGTATACAGCATAAGCAGGCTTTCAAAGTGATCAAGCCAGAGTTCCAAGTTTTCATTTTTATGAAAGAGCCGGCTAAGCGCGCGCTGAAATTGATCAAAAAGATTCAGGTACTCCTGTTCGGCTTCTGCCCGGTTTTCAGGTTCTGTTTCGGAGCGCGGGGCCGGGAAAATATCCAGAGGGGAGAGTTGTTTCAAGGGATAGCAATAGTTAAAGCCCTGCCTGGTCTTCATGGGTTTTTTATGATTTATTTGTAATTTTTCAAATAACGGCAGCAGGCGTGTCTTTTTATAATCACCCCACGGTATCTGACGATTATATTCATCAAATTCTTTGCGGTCCCATCCGCTGCTGACCCGGTCAGCTATGGCGATGATCCACTGCATGGGAGTTTGAGGCTTGTGATGCCCGGCCGCCAGGTTAATAAACGAATCGCCCTCACCCCATTGCGGAGAATTCAATTCAGGCGGAAGCATGTCTTTGAGATATTCCACAAAAGCAGCGGTGTAGACAGCATGGGGGTGACTGGGGCGACCATCATAAACGGGTTGGTACTCACCTTCGTTATCCATCATGTACTTTTCGGTGATATCAAGCGCTTTTTTATCTGCGAATTTACCCATATCATGCATGAGCGCTGCCAGTGAGATTTTCAAGGTGGTGGGATCCATTTGTAAAACCTCCGGAGTT
>CAZVRN010000192.1:0-6529 GCA_964629485.1 uncultured Thermodesulfobacteriota bacterium
GCCCACGTCAATGGGGTTTTTCAGGCTAGTACCAGTCGGCGGTGTGGTTTCCGCCAGAGCCGCCTTTGTTTGAGGTGAAAGCTCGGCCAATCTAAGCCCGACTGTCCCGCAGGCCTCGGCCGCTGAAACAGCCAGGCCACCCGGTCCTGAGATAATAGCCAGCCGGTCTCCGAGAGCGGAGGGGAGCATGGAAAACCCCATTAAGGAGTCCAGCCACTCTTCAAACCCCACGACCGTGACCGCACCGCCTTGACGGGCCGCGCCTTTCCATATGTCCCATGATCCAGCCAGGGCCCCGGTGTGAGAAGAAGCCGCCCGGCTGCCTTCCGGCGTATATCCCACCTTCCATAGAACAACTGGTTTCTTATGAGAAGCCTCTTTTAGGGCCTTCAGGAAAAAAGGGCCGTTTTTTATACCTTCCAGGTATGCTCCGATAAGTTCTGTTTTATGATCATTCCCCAGATAGGCCAGAAAATCCGCACTCGTGAGGTCGCATTCATTCCCCAGGCTGATGGCCTTGCTGAAATGGATTCCCTTCTGAACAGCTACCCTGGTCAGAATATTAGCCAGGGAACCGCTATGCGAGATAATACCCACTGACCCCGGTTCCCTGGAAAGCTGAGGGAAGAAGGCAAGACCCGATTCCGGAACATAGAGACCCATGCAATTCGGACCTATGAGCCGCATGCCAGAAGATCGCGCTATACGCACGAGTTCTTTTTCCAAGGCCGCTCCTTCCTCTGTGCCGGTTTCTTTGTATCCGGCTGTGAACAAGACCGCGCCCTTAACTCCCTTGGCCGCGCATTCCTTGATTACGGAAAGCGTTTTCTGATGCGGAATGAGAATAATTGCCAGATCCACAGGCCCCGGGATGGCTGAAACACTGGGATAGGTCTTCAGCCCGTCAATTTCCTTAGCCTTCGGATGGACGGGATAAATAGGTCCCTTAAATCCCTGATCCAGGAGAGCCATGAGAAAGAGTTTGCCCGTCTTCATTCCTCTGGGCACACCCACCACTGCCACGGATTGAGGATGTAAAAGCTCATCCAGTTCGGTTACCAAATTTTCGGTGTGAATCATACTCTGTTACTCCTTGCAGACACGGGTTTGGGATGGTTATTTTCAAAACTGCGCGCCGCACAATTTCAACTCAAACCGCTCTGAGCGTCAAGCGATTTTTATAAGAATCAATCCCAAAACGACTAACGCTATCCCTGTCACCTTCTTGAATGAATATTTTTCGTTCAAGAATTTAAAACCTAAAAATGATCCGATAACCACGGCTGATTCTCTCGTCGCCACCACATAGCTGACATTCGCAAATCTAAAAACAAACAGAATAATGAGATAGGTGGCCATAGACCCGACACCGATAATGAAGATACTCCTTTTGTGATTTTGCCAGGCGCCTGGCAGCTCACCGCGCTTTTTGATCATGACATAAGGCGTCAAAAAAACGGCGGCTAAAAAAAACAGTCCAAAAATATATACCACCGGATGAACCTCCCCCATGGCCCGCTTGTCAATGATGGAATACGCAGTAATGGTAAATCCAACAAACAAGGCCATGAGAAATCCTTTATAGTGTTTTGTTTGGCCGGACAGTTTGAAGCCAATCAGAATGATTCCCAGCCAGATTGACAGGATCCCCAGACTACCGAAGAAAGATATGTTTTCCCGGAGCAGGAAATAAGCCAGCAAAGCCGTTCCGGCCACACCGAGGCCGCGGGCGATCGGATATACAGTAGAGATATCTCCATATTCGTAAGCTTTTGAAATACCGAAAAAATAAAAGGCATGAATCAGACCGGTGGCCAGGATAAATAAATAGGCGGAACTCAGGTGCAGTGCCGGCCAAGGCATGAACAAGACCACCGGAAAACAAACGATACTGGCCACACACAGACTGATATAGACGACGGCTAAATTTCCAGAAAGCTGTTTTGTGGTGAAATTCCAGAGGGCGTGAAGAAAAGCGGAAAATATAATCAATAGAAAAGCAAGTAAAGACATGAATCTATAGGGTTCCTTGCCGGAAATCAATCCTCAGGAGCGCAGTGTCTTTATAAACGATTGTCCAGGAAATTGATATAAAAATAAAATGCCTCTCCCAGGCGTCGGGAACCCAGCGCCTGTTAGAGACATTCCCTAGACCTGAAAAAAATTAGAACAGCCGGTGAAAACGAAAAGCGGGAACCCGGCCGGCTTAAGGTGGGACCCTAAAGATAGTCATTGATTCGGCGTTTAAAGCTATTTATTGATAAAGACTGTAACCGCGGCGTTGGCGACTACGATCTGATCGCAATCCGGCGCAAACTGCGGAACACAGAGTCCCTGCGCCGTCATCCCTCCGGAAACAGCCCGGACGGTCTTGTCGCCTATCGGAACCGCTTCTTTGACCTTATCCAGGTCAACCTCCTCCGGTTTCGGGACAGCCACCAGGATATCCACTTCCACCTGCTGCGGATTGTCAATTTCAAGAATTTCGGCCAACCCGCACAGGCAACTCCTGGAAACAGCGTCCTTTACGGCACGGCAGGCGGCTTCGGTCATATCTTCTCCATGGATGTCGATTCCTGTCCCGATTTCCACGATAAATCTCTTTTTCTCCATAAGTTCCCTCTCTCGCTGAATGGCTTACTTCAATTATCTTCCGATTTTGGCGGTCTGCCCGCCGTCTACCGGAAGAATAACGGACGTGATAAATTTCGCCTCATCCGAGGCTAGAAAAAGGGCCGCGTAAGCGGTGTCCCATCCGTCACCCATTCCCCCTTTCAGGGGAACTGATTCATCCCTTGTTTTAATCAATTCCTGTTTGTCTATTCCGAGCGCTTTCGACGTGCCTTCAATGGCCATGGGCGTGTTCATCAATCCGGGCATAATCGCGTTGGCGCGAATACCTTTCCTGGCATATCTCATGGCGATCAAATGAGTCAGGGCATTGACGCCGGCTTTGGAGGTCTTGTAGGCGAGCATCGGTGAATTGGCAACGGCGGCGGCTGAAGAAATATTGACGATTGAACCGCTTTCCTGCTGTTCCATCACAGGCAACACAAATTTACAAACCAGGAACATTCCCTTCAGGTTTACGTTAAAAATCCTGTCCCAAGTCTCCTCGCTAAGCTTGACCGGCCCCCTGTCACCCTGTCCGATGCCCACGTTGTTCACAAGTATGTCTATCCGGCCGTAAACCTCCTGACATTTTTCAGCAATCCGCCGGCAGTCGTCTATTTTCGTTATATCCGCCTCAAAAGCAAATGACTCTCCGCCTTCAGCATCTATCATGGCTTTCGTTTCCAGCGCGGATTCGAGCAGCCGATCAACCAACATCACCCTAGCACCCTCACGGGCAAAAAGGATGGACATGGCCCTTCCGTTTCCAATAGTGTCTCCAGGTGTTTGACCCGCCCCGATAATAATAGCGGATTTACCTTCCAACCTTGTTCCCATTTTTAAACCCCTTTTTTCAAACATTAAAGTAAAAACGATCATCCAGCAGATAACAAACCACATACGGCCGCCCCTGCAGCCGGTGCTATGGTAATAATACGGGAGAGGTTGAAACAGAAAGTCCCCCGCATATTATTCATCTCAATCAACAATGGCCTGGGTGCCCAACCGCCTTTTCCCCGAGTCGATTCACTTTTTTATACATTATGTTTACTTATGTCTAGGGCTAATAAAATAATGATGTCAAGAAAATTCTGAGCTGAAATTCACTTGACAAAAACAACCAGGCTTAATAACTATCAAAGACAATCGAAAAAATAAACCGCAAAGCCGACTTGCTTTTAAACAGGCAATCCGCTTCGATTTTAATCAGGTCTTAAGAAGAGGAGGTATGTGCTTCTATGTCTGATCAGATTTATCATAAACTGCGCCGGTTTTTGGATCAATTCCCCCTGGGATTTCCTCAAACAGATTCAGGAGTGGAATTCAAGATATTAAAAAAATTATTCACCGAGGAAGAAGCGAAGACAGTCGTTTTACTGTCACCTGTGCCAGAGGGAGCGGACGCAATCGCTAAGCGAGCCGGAATGCGAGCAAAAGACATGCAAGAGAAATTGGAATCACTCGCGGACAAGGGACTTATTTTTCGAATGAGGCGCCAGGGCCAGACAACTTATAGAGCCGCCCCGTTCATGATCGGTTTATATGAATACTCTGTGAAGAAGATAGATAAAGACCTGGCCCGCCTTTTCAAGGAGTATTACGATACCGCCTATCTCGAGGAAATGGGTTCCAGTCATGTTCCAGGGTTTAAGGTAATTCCTTTAAAAGAAAAAATCCAACCCGGTTCAGTGCTTTATCCTTACCACAAGCTCGAAGAAAGCGTCAAAGCCGCCCGCAAGATATCCGTTGCAGAGTGCGTCTGCCGCAAAGAAGCGCGGCTGGTTGGAGAAGGATGCGATCATCCTTTGGAAACCTGCCTGAGTTTCGGCGTGGCGGCGGAATATTATATTGAAACCGGAATGGGCCGGGAAATAACCGCTGAAGAAGCTATCAGGATTTTAAAAGAAACGGATGAGGCAGGCTTGGTTCACGCAGGCGCCAACTCCAAACACCTGTCCAATATCTGCAACTGTTGTCCCTGCTGCTGTGCTTCCATGAAAGGCATCTCCCAAAAAGGACATGATAGCCACAGGTATTTCAACGCCATGTTTGAAGCCGTAATAGATCAGGAAGCCTGCACCGGCTGCGAGAACTGCATTAAACGCTGTCCGGTCGGGGCGATTACGGTGGAAGATACGGCGAGCGTCAACAGAAACCAATGCCTGGGATGCGGTCTGTGCGCCAGCGATTGTCCGGCTGAAGCCATTACCTTGAACCTGAGAGAGGACGGCGCAAAGCCCTTCAAAAATGTGACTGAGATGGGATTGAAAATATTGAAAGCCAAAAAGAAGAAAAACAAGGAAAGCAGCCTGTCAAGACCTAATTGGTAAGAAATTTTCTTGTAAAGTAAAATAAAAAAATCTTCTTATACTCCAGGCAATTCTTTTACACTAGCCTGGTACCAGCCGGGCTTTAAAAACAGGCAAAAAGGCACTCCAATCAAAAGAATGTATCCGCCCAGCACAAATCCATTCTCAAACCCCAATACGGTCGCCCGCGTAATAATCGTTTCCAACGACATAAGCAGTCCAGGTCCCTGCGCGCCTGTTGGTAAGCCGGGAACATGCCGCAGAACCAGGTTAGCGATCAATTCACTCGCGGCGGCAGTCGAAGCCAGCCCCTGTGTCTGGCGAGAGACCACATCGGAAACATGTAATACGAAACGATTGAAGGTTTCCGACCGCATTCCGATAAGCTCCCCGAGGTGAATACTGTGGATTTTGATGGAATTGCTAACATATGTATTCAACAAGGCAATTCCGAATGAGCCACCGACGCGTTGAGAAACGTTAAGGAAACTGGAAGCCATGGCTACCCGTTCTATAGGCACGGAATTGATAGCCGCAGTTATAAGCGGCGCCATCATAAAAGCCAGGCCCGTACCGCGTATTATCTGGGGACCTATGATCATGCTTGCGCCTGAAAGCGGGTCGAGGTTACCGTATATCAACAAAGAAATGCCGGCCATGGCCTTGCCAAAAGCAACCAGCCAGCGTGGGCTGTAACGGTCAGTCAGTCTGCCGGAGATAGGCATCATAATGCCAATGACCACTGCGCCGGGCATCATCCACAATCCGGCTTGTATGGCCGTGTAACCGGCAAGATTTTGAAGGAAGATAGGCAGAAGGAAGAGACCGCCAAAAAGACCCACTGACCGGAAAATGGCCAATAACATACTAAGCGAATAATTACGATAGCGGAAAAGGCCCAAATCAAGAAGGGGATATCGAATACTGCTTTCTACGGCCATGAATAGCGTGAGACCAATGATACTCAAAGCAAAACAGGTTCGAATGTATGTTGAACTCCATCCTTTGGCTTGTCCCTTCGAGAGGGCCAGAAGGCCGGCAATCAGGGCTATGGACAAAAAAATATAACCCCACCAATCAAAGGGAACATGTATGCGTGTAGCCGACTTTTTACTTTTCATGAGCGCTAATCCACCCAGAAAAGTCAGCACTCCAATGGGCAGGTTGACCGAAAAAATCGCTCTCCAACTGATCCAATCGGTAAGGTAACCGCCAAGAGTCGGACCGATAGCCGGGCCGACCATGATCCCGGTTCCCCAGATACCAAGGGCCCGGCCGCGCTCATGGGGTTCAAACAAACTGGCCACGATAGCCATGCCGACCGGCTGGATACCTCCGGCGCCGACAGCCTGGATTACCCGTGACCCGATCAAGGCATCATAGCTCCAAGCAAAGGCACAGGCGGCGGATCCGATGACGAACAAAGCCAAAGAGCCCAGGTAAATGGCCTTATGGCCAAAGCGCCCCACCAGCCAGCCTACCAGAGGCATGGCCACGGCTGAACTGAGCATAAATCCCGTTGTGACCCATTCGATTTGCTCGCGCTTGACCCCAAAAGCGCTCATCATGCGCGGCAAGGCCACGTTGACTATACTGGAATCCAGGAT
>CAZVRN010000193.1:0-1446 GCA_964629485.1 uncultured Thermodesulfobacteriota bacterium
ATTCTTATCATGTCGTCGGTTCCATACCGGCCTAAATAGAGAAGGACAGGAGGGGTTTCCGGTCCGATTCCGCCTGGTTTGGGCTCTGTTTCATAAATTTTCATATATCCCTCAAATACTGAAGCCAGTTCTAGCTGCCTCAATTACATTTAAGTGTTCCCCAATTGAGTTTTCTTTTCAGTATGACGGGCGGGAAAATTCTTCAGCATTAAAATTTCTGCCAATTCCGGGGAAAGTTCCTCACCTGAAAAATCAGCCTCCTGCAAGGCCTCTTTAAATAAGTTTATTTTATCTTCAAAACGATCTTTACTGCCAAGCACCAACCAGCGCCGGCCTTTAAAAAGGCACAGACCGCTTTTCAGACGAAGCCCAGCGAATTTCATGTCTCCATATGAAATCTTCAATCCGGCCCGCACGGCCAAGGCTTCAAGTTCGGTTAAAATCTGTTTTTTCTGTTGCTTGCTGATTCTTTTAGCCGTCATGTTATTATCTTTAGAAAAACCTGTTCATATTAATTTAAATTATTAGGGCCCCACTATAACAGACTTCACATTTATCGGCAAAAAAGACCGTGATTTAACATTTAAAACATGCTGAACACCAATATTCTTTAGGTCCAGTCGGCAACAGTTTGCGATGGCGACGCGCTGTTAATCCTTTCAATAGCTCTGGACCCATCAAGTAAAGAGTAACTCACTGCGAGATTACATAATTCAATCAAGATGCGGCCTGGAGCAGTAAATCTCCTTTGGTCACGGCTCTGACTTGTCGAGAAGATATTCCGGGCGATAATTACTCAAAGCTCGAAAAATATTGGCTGGAACCTTGTCGTTTTTCCGGCTCAAAGCGCTAATGACGGCTTTAACTTCCATGCGTTTTGAATTCCCTGCAGACGGGCATTGATTTTCGAGGATCGGAAGCCCTAGCTTCTTGATAAGCCGGCCGATTTCGGCATCCGGTACCATGGCCAGCGGACGAATCACAGTCAAAGCGCCTCCGAAGAATTCCTGAACCGGGCGCATCGTACTGATTTCACCGCTGTAAAAAATATTCAGAAGCAAAGTTTCAATCAGATCATCACGATTATGAGCCAAAGCAAGTTTGCCGCACCCCAGATCCCGGGCCATCTCAAAAAGACGCCGGCGTCTGAGCCGGGCACACAAAAAACAGGGGTTCTCACGGTTTATTTCTGAATGCGCAACTCTGGCATAATCTTTTTCCTCGAAAAAGTTTTCGACACCAAGTTCATTTAAGTAACCTCTGAGAGACTCCTTTTCCTCCGGCTTGTCATAGCCCAAATCCAAATGAACCGCCACAAGGGAATAATCAATCGGTACCCTTAAGCGACGTTCCTGCAGGAAACTCACCATGGCAATACTGTCTTTACCGCCTGAAACTCCTGCCAATATCCGATCACCATCTTCAATCATGCAATATTGATGTATG
>CAZVRN010000193.1:1456-6525 GCA_964629485.1 uncultured Thermodesulfobacteriota bacterium
TGCCGGCTAATTTTTTAAACTGCTGAGTGGCAGAACGCATGCTTCCACGCCCGGGAAATATTGACACATCTTTTTATCTTCACTGAACCTTCAAATAAGATAATGGAGTGCGGCTTGAAAAGTCAAGTCCGCGAACCTCCCTGAAAATACACTAAATAAAAAAAGGACTGGATAGCTCGGGATTGATTACTCCTGCCCGTCTAAGGAAACGCCTCAAAGCGGCATGGTCTTTCAGAACAATATCCGCGTGCATTAAATCCTCTGGAGGCAGGGTGGTAGTCAAGGCCACTGCGGTCATATCAGCCGCACGTACTGACGCGACTCCGGCTGGTGAATTTTCCACGCCGAGCGCTTCTGCTGGTTTCAGCCTAAGTTCAGCTAAGGCCTTGATATAAGGATCCGGATGCGGTTTGGGCCGTTTGACTTCATCGCCTGTAATCAGGGCGGAAAAAGACGCCTTCAGCCATGTCCATAAATTTGAAGATAAAACCTCACGCCTGGAACTGGTAACCAGGGCCGTCCTCACACGCGCCTGAGATAGTAGACTTAATAAGCGAGCCGCTTCAGGGAAAACCCTGACTCTTGCGGCGTATCGGTTTGAATAGATCTCGCGCTGTCGCTTGTAAATTTCGTTAAAAAATCCAGGCTCAAACCGCCGGCCATCACGAGCAAAACAATGTTTCAAGAGATTAAAATCCATTGACCCTTCATGCCTTAAAATAAAATTCGTTTCAACACGGAGATTGAATTCCTTGAAAGCCATCTGCCATGCTGCGACATGAGCAGGCATGCTATCTAATATCACGCCATCGAGATCAAAAATTATAGCCCGGATATTTCTACTACTTAAGTTCAAGCAGTTACCTCAAATCTTTGGCTTAGTGGTACAAAAGATATTTTTCTCTTTCCAACGAAAAAAGGGTCAACTCCTTTTCCCACTGCTTTGCCAGGTCCGCAGCCGGCCTTCCCTTCTCGATTCCCTGACGAATTACCTTGTCGCCCAATATCAGGTCCAGCGGACACCTCTCATATTCATATTCATAAGGCGGTTCTTTCCAGGCTATCTGACCGGGATAAAGGCGAAGCAAAACCTCCATCATGGTCAATGCCGTCAAATAGGGTTTAAAGCTGAACTGGTCGATAACATGAATCTCCAATCCCTGACAAAGCTGTCCTTGATACTTGTTGAAAGTGGGTTCAAAACTAGCGGCTCTGAAACGAACCCCGGAAAGATCATAACTATCCATTTCTTTTTTGAACTGCCAGGGGTCAATGAAGGGCGCTCCACATAGGTGAAAAGGGCGTGTCGTGCCTCTTCCTTCGGAAATATTGGTTCCTTCCCAGATGACCTGTCCCGGGTAAACCAGGGCTGTCTCCGGATTAGGAATGTTGGGGGAAGGCATGACCCAAGGAAGCCCGGTTTGCCGGAAATACATGCTCCTCCGCCAGCCTGACAGTGGAATGACCTCCAAGTCCGGATGTGGCTCCAAGCGATCGGCAATAAATCGAGCCAGCTCGCCAATGGTCAGGCCATGTCTCATTGGAATGGGGAACAACCCCACGAATGAAGCGCAGTCAGGCTTGAGAACATTCCCCTCCACCTGCGACCCGCCAATCGGATTGGGCCGATCAAGCACTATTACCTTAAGGCCAAGCCGACCGGCTTCTTCAAGACAATAGGCCATGGTCGAAGCAAAGGTATACACACGCGTCCCGATATCAATCAGATCGATAAGCAGGACATCTAATCCTTTTAACATATCAGGGGTGGGACGACGTGTTTTTCCATAAAGGCTAAAGATATAACGGCCGGTGCCTGGTTCCCGCCTGTGATCTGACTCGATCATGTTATCCTGCTTCTCGCCGGCAAACCCATGCTGAGGCCCAAAAAGAGACTTGAGCCGGTACGGCAGACATCGGTCAATAAGCTGAACTGTGTGCTCCAAATTTGGTCCTATTGAGGCTTGATTGGCGAGCAGGCCCAGACTGGCATTCTTCACATGAGCTGGAGGATTAATTAAAAAAAGCTCCAATCCGGTTTTGACCAATGCTGTCTCCCTGATTCTTGGTTTTTTTATGTAAAACCAGTTTCGTTTCCCAAGAATTTAAATCTCAGGTAGCGTACTTAATAAAAAGATGAAAAAAAGATTGACAAAACTGAATTGACCCTATATATCATTCATCGTTAAGACCGCCACGGAAGACCCCGGACGGCGAAACAAACATAATGAAGGCCGGTGACCCCGGTCTTCTTTTTTAGCCCCGAAAAGCAAACGATCTCTGTCCGCTTATTCTTGAGTCTTTTTTTCCAGAAAAGCTAATGCAACCGGAATTAAGCGCCGAATTATCGCCTCGCCTTCAAATTGCCGGTTCTTTACAAATTCAGCGTAATAAGGATGGTTCTCCGCTAACCGGGGATATTTCGGAGTAAAATTTTTCATGATTTCTTTATAATTCAAAATAAGCTCAACCAGAGGATATTCTTCCCCGGCAAAACCTGTTACCCAACCTAAACGGCGCATACACTCCCAGCGAACCTGATCGGCCGTGAAAAAGTACACGTCAAGCACGGCCATTTTCGATTTAGCATCCAGGTACTGAAATTTCATACCCCTTCCATAACCATGAAAACCCATGATGATGTCTTGAAGGGTGAAGGAGGAATTTCCCTGCAAACTGGCCAGGGCAAGCAGTGTTTGATCAGAGAAGTCGCTCAAACGAGTCTCCTTTGTCAAGGCTTCCTTGAAATGAGCTTGCCACTGCGGTAAACCCCGACGAAAGGCTCTCTCCAGGCTGAATTCTTTTATATCTACAACTTTACTCATTAATTCTCGCTTTGACTAATAAAAGTTGTTCAATGATTCCATTTAATACAGGTATAACATATCACAGATTGAAAATTGATAAAACATGACTCAAAGGATACAGGCTTGATCTAAAGATGAAATCTTTCATGAACCGGTAATTTTAATGAGTTCGGTTGAATAATGAACTTTTTAAGAGCTCTCAAAGTTTGATAATTCTCTGGGCTGTATTATGTACTGATATACTTGAACTTGCAAAAGATTTGAGTTATAAAAAAAAGATGAAAGAGGACAAACAAAAAAAAAGTTTTAATTTAAAACAGTTGGAGATAACCAGCCAAGCTGTTTCAATTTCAGAGGAAGTGGTCAACGACCGGTTTAATCTGACACTGTCCACATGGAAAAAATATCGGTATGATATCCGAACGTTCAAGAACTTGAAATCTCATGAACTAGTTCCTGATGCCTTTGCTCAAATAATACGCTACGGCCACCCGGGGCCGCCTGATGGTTTGAGAGAACGAGATTTTTATAGCATCTGTATACAGGATCACAACATTCTCCGGGCGTTAGAAAGAGAAAAAAAGCTGCCCCTTCGTCCTCTTCTGATTTATGTCATTACTCATGAATTAGTGCATATAATCCGCTTTTACCGCTTTCTTCAAAGTTTTGATGCCGATGAAAAAGAGCGCGCTGCCGAGGAGGTTCGGGTGCATCAGTTGACCTACGAGATGCTTAAAGCGATAAAATTGGACGATTTATCTATCATTTTAGATTACTACGCAAAACACCGGGAAATGGTCTATTAGCCCCCCTAATTTTTTTCTGGCCAGAGGCGAGACCTCCTAAAGAAATAGTAATCTTTGAAATCGCGGCAGGTGTAAATTTAACCCATAGTGAGATTAACAATATTTCGAGGACTTAATTTTGAGCCTGGCGATGGGTTCGGCTGAAGGAGGAGTTCTTAAGAGGTCTTTAAATTGACAATTGTGTCATGATCGTATATTGATATCAATTTATTAGGAAAAACCCTAAAATTTTGAAATACAGGAAACAGCGAGATGATGAAACTTGAATTTCCCAGAATCAAAAGATTGCCGCCCTATATTTTCGCAACTGTTGATGAATTGAAAATGTCCGCCCGGCGCTCCGGTGAGGATATCATTGACCTTGGGATGGGTAATCCTGACTTGCCAACCCCTGATCATATTGTCAAAAAGATGGTAGAAGCGGTTCGCAAAAGCCATAATCATAGGTATTCCGCCTCCCGCGGCATTACAAAACTCCGTCACGCTATTGCCGCCTGGTACCGGCGGCGTTATGATGTGGATATTGATCCTGAGAGCGAAACAGTAGTCACCATTGGGGCTAAAGAGGGCTTGAGCCATCTGATTTTGTCCATGATCAATCCTGGTGAAGTTGTTCTCGCCCCAAACCCGACTTACCCTATCCATCATTATTCGGTCATTATTGCGGGTGGAGATTTAAGGTCTATCCCCATGTCGTTGGATCGAGATTTCATGGAAGATCTTACGATTGCCGTAAAACAGACTTGGCCGGCGCCAAAGATACTGATCATTTCCTTTCCGCACAACCCTACGACAGCGGTAGTTGACCTGAATTTTTTCCAGAGAGTAGTAAATTTCTGCCGGGAACACAATATTTTAATCGTTCATGATCTTGCCTATGCTGACCTGACTTTCGATGGATGTAAAGCCCCAAGTCTTTTCCAGGTCAATGGGGCCAAGGATATCGGGGTTGAACTCTTCTCCATGTCCAAAAGCTACAGCATGGCCGGATGGAGAGTAGGCTTCGTTTCAGGCAACCGGGATATGGTCCAGGCTTTGACCAGGCTGAAAAGCTATATTGATTATGGTATTTTTCAACCCATCCAAATCGCAGCCATCATCGCCCTTAATGAAGATCAGTCATGCGTTGAGGAGATAAGGAAAGTGTATCAAACGCGACGGGACGCACTGGTTAATGGCTTAAATCGTATCGGCTGGAATGTCCCAACCCCTAAAGGGACCATGTTTGTATGGGCTCAAATACCGGAACGCTTCAGCCATCTGGGCTCCGTTGATTTCGCAAAAATGCTCATTCAGGAAGCAAAAGTGGCAGTCAGTCCGGGCCGCGGATTTGGCGAATACGGTGAAGGCTATGTGCGCTTTGCCCTGGTTGAAAATAATCAGCGCATCAACCAGGCCATCCGCGGTTTACGAAAGGTTATTCAAAAATGAAACCAATCAATATTGGTCTGATCGG
>CAZVRN010000194.1:0-6523 GCA_964629485.1 uncultured Thermodesulfobacteriota bacterium
AAGGCTATCTCAATTACCTAACCTTCATGTTACCCATGTTTGAGATTACGACACTTCTGGTTCACCGTAATCCTGGGCAAAGCAAAAGAACTCCGGGAGGATTCGAGCGCACCGGAAGAGGTGGACCTGGGCGGCCTGCGTGTTTTGGTGGTGGACGACAGCCCCACCAACCGCCTGATACTGAGCGAGTACCTCGCCTCCTGGGGGTGCCTCTCCGTGGAGGTCTCCGAGGGCGGGGAAGCGCTGTCTGTTCTCGATAAGTCTGTTTCGGCCCAACAGCCTTTTGACCTCATTCTGCTGGATTTTAAATTACCCCGCATGAGCGGTTTTGACCTGGCCAGAAAAATCAGGAAAAAAGAGGCCCTGAAAGGCATCCCTATAATCGTGCTGACCTCGATCGGAAGAATCGGCGACGGGAAAAGCTGCATTGATATCGGGATTGAGGGCTATTTGACCAAGCCGGTGAAACGGGACGAGATGCGCAGGGCCATAGAGTCTGTCCTCGGGGTCATCAAGCAGGCTGCGCCCAAAACCGCGCCGAAACTGGTTACCAGGCATACCATTGCTGAAGATAACCGGAAAAAAGTCCAGATTCTTCTGGCCGAAGACTATCCCACCAACCAGCAGGTGGCCATGAGGCATTTAGACAAAGCCGGGTATCAGGTCAGGCTGGCAAAGAACGGCAAAGAAGCGGTTGAAGCATTTAAAATTAAACATTACGACCTCGTCCTGATGGATATCGAGATGCCTGTCATGGACGGGTACGAGGCCACCAGGGTGATTCGTGCTATGGAGGCCGTTTTCAGAAAAGAAGCCGCTAAGGCCGGTCCAGCCGATGCTGTAAGAACCCCCATTGTGGCCATGACGGCGCACGTCATGAAAGATTACCGGGATAAATGCCTTCAGGCCGGCATGGATGATTACATAACCAAACCCCTGAAGCGAAAAAACCTCTTGGCTATGGTGGAGAAATGGATTAACGCACAACCAGGGCTGAGAAATGGATACCTGTGAGGATTAAAACATGGAACAGAAAGCACCGATGAATTTCCAAAAAGCCCTGCGTGAATTTGACGGGGACAAGGAATTTCTCATTGAGATTCTTCATGATTTTTTAAAACAGGTGAAATCCCAGATTGAACCTATTCGTCAGGCCATATCCAGGGGTGATGCCGAGACGGTTCGACGGGAAGCGCATTCCATAAAAGGCGGCGCCGCGAACCTGGGGGCCAACGACCTGTCCATGAAAGCTTTTGAACTGGAAGACATTGGAAAATCAGGCATCCTGGAAGGGAGTGCCGAAAGCCTCCAAAAACTTGAAAAAGAATTGATGCGCTTAGAGAACTATGCAAAAAATCAACAAGCGGGCTGATAACCGAGAGGCGACTTAAATGAGAATTCTGGTAGTGGATGATGAGCTGGTGAGCCGGGCGAAAATTGACAAATTGACCCGAAGTCTGGGGCATCAAACGCTTGTGGCTTCTGATGGCCTGGAGGGTTGGGAAATCTGGAAAAAGGAACGGCCGCGCATGATAATAACGGACTGGGTCATGCCTCGCCTGGACGGTTTGGGCCTCGTCAGGAAAATAAGAGAAGAGGAAGGCAGCCAGTACACCTATATCATCATGGTGACCTCCAAGGAAGACACGCATGACCTTGTAGACGGCATGAATGCCGGGGCGGATGACTTTATTACCAAGCCGTACGTCAAAGAGGAACTGGCCGTCAGAATCAGGGCCGGTGAAAGGGTGCAGAGTTTTATCGCCCGGGATATCGTCATATTTTCCCTGGCCAAACTGGCCGAGTCACGCGATCCCGAAACAGGCAATCACCTGGAACGTATAAGGTATTATTCAAAGACACTGGCTGAAGCCTTTGTCGCTCTGGAAAATCCGCCCGAGGAAGTAGATGACCAGTTCGTGGAAAATATTTTTCAAAGCAGTCCGCTGCATGATATCGGCAAGATCGGGATCCCCGACTATATACTCCTTAAGCCGGGCCGGCTGGACAACCAGGAATTCGAAATAATGAAAACCCATGCCCTGATAGGGTTTGATACGCTCAACGAGGCCCTGAAAAGGTATCCGGGAGCGGATTTTTTAAAAATGAGCGCGGAAATCGCCCTTTCGCATCATGAAAGATTTGGCGGCATGGGGTATCCCCACGGACTCAAGGGGAATCAAATCCCCCTCTGCGCGCGCATTGTGGCCCTCTCGGATGTCTATGACGCCCTCGTAAATAAAAGGGTCTACAAGACCGCTTATACGCCGGACGTGGCCAGGGCCATCATTGAAAAAGGCATCGGTTCACACTTTGACCCGGTGCTCGTAAAAGCCTTCATGGACCACGAAAAGGAATTTATCGAAATTTCAAACCAATTCAAGGATAAGTGAAAACGCGTCGCCGGGGAAGAAGGCCCGGGGCTAACGAACGGGCTCGGTCCCGATTTTAAATGCCGCCTCGACCTTTTGCGGATCTCCGGGTTTAGCCAGGGCCCCGGAGATCCGGTTAATGGGAACCATGACGATGTTGGCCGGGCGTTCGAAATCGCGGGCCGGTTTTTTTGCAAGCGCCTGTTTCATAAACTGAATCCAGATCGGCAGGGCCGCCCTGGCGCCTGTCTCGCCCTGGCCCAGGGAGCGGCCGGAGTCGTATCCCACCCAGACTCCGGCGGTCAAATCAGGCGAATAACCGATAAATAGGGCGTCCCGGTAGGAGTCGGTCGTGCCGGTTTTCCCGGCCAGGGGCCGTCCCAGGACCCTGGCTTTTCGCCCGGTGCCGCCGGTTATGACCGCTTTAAGCATGTCGGTCACGATATAAGCCGTTTCCGGGGAAAGACAGGCGCGGCGTTGAGGCCGGGCCCTGAATATAACCAAACCGCCGCGGTCTTTGACTTCCTCTATCCCGTAGGGTTCGCTCCAGATTCCGCCGCTGGAAAGGCAGTTATAGGCTGAAACCAGTTCGGTCAAGATCACTTCGGACGTCCCCAGGGCCAGGGCCAGGTTGCGGTTTAGCCTTGATGTCAAGCCCATACAGCGGGCCTTTTCGATGACTTTGTCTATGCCGACCTTGCCCAGGAGTTTGATAGCCGCGATATTTCCGGAGATTTCAAGAGCCCGGCGCAGGCATATCTCTCCCTCGAACCGGCCGCTGTAGTTTTGAGGCGTCCAGGGTTTTTTCCGGCCGGGCAGCTTGAAGGAAATCGGGGCGTCCCACAGCCGGTCGGATTGGGTCAGGCCCGATTCAATGGCCGCCGCGTAGATTATGGGTTTAAAGGATGAGCCGGGCTGGCGGAGAGCCTGCATGGCGCGGTTAAAAGGGCTGACCGAAAAATCCTTGCCCCCCACCATGGCCGGAATGCGGCCGGTGCCAGGTTCGAGAACCACCAGGGCGCCCTGAACCGTTTCCCGGTCCGCAAGCCCGGCCTGCTCGGGGTGGGTCCGGTTGAGACGCCTGTTCAGGTCTTCCAGGCCGTTGGACAGGCTTTTTTCGGCCATGTCCTGCAATTCAAAATCCAGGGTGGTCCTCACCTCGAGACCGCCTCGGTAAACCATGTTCTGGCCGAACCTTTCCACCAGCAGGCGCCGTATATATTCAGAAAAGTAAGGAGCCTTGTTCCGGGCGCTTCCCCTGGGGGCCAGTTCCAGGGGAGCTTTGGCCGCCGCTTCATACTGGGCCCGGGTCAGGTAGCCGTCGCGGAGCATCGCCCGAAGCACCACCTTCCGCCTGGCCAGAGAGCGCTTCGGGTGGTTAAAGGGAGAATATCGGGCCGGGGAGCGCGGCAGCCCGGCCAGCAGGGCGCATTCGGGCAGGGTGAGATCAGAGACCTTCTTGCCGAAATAAATTTCAGCCGCCGCCCCCACCCCGTAAGCACCGGACCCGAAGGGAACCTGGTTGAGATAAAGCTCCAGGATTTCATCCTTGGTGTAATGGCGCTCTATCTGCAGGGAAAGGAAGATCTCCTTCAGCTTTCGATTGAGTGTTTTTTTCGGAGTCAGGAAAAGGTTTCGGGCCAGTTGCTGGGTGATGGTCGAAGCTCCCTGGGCCAACCGCCTGGCTTGAATATCCTTGATAAGCGCCCCGAAGTTGCGCTTGATATCAAGGCCGGCGTGCTGGTAGAAACGGCGGTCTTCCACGGATATGATGGCTTTTTTAAGATAGTCCGGCATAACGTCCCCCGAAACAGGCAGGCGGCGGCGGATGAAAAACTGAGCCAGGAGACGCCCGTCAGCCGAAAAAACGCGGGTCGAGGCGCTCGGTTCGAACTCCTCCAGGGCCTGGATCTGCGGCAGGTCCCTTGTCACGGACAAAACCACGCCCGCGCTGAAACCGATCAGAATTCCCGCCGCGATGAGCAGGCTTAGGGTCCATATAATTTTTTTTCGTTTTTGAACCGCCATGTTAACTGATCATCTTGAGCGTCTGGTTTGCTTTTGCTTCATGTTTGATCAGCCGGAATAAGGGTGCGCCGGCCGCCGGCCTTTAAAAAAAACCGGCCGGGAGTTCCGTTCAAAAGCGGACCGCAAAAAAAACTGAACCCCGCCTAACCGGGAAGCTCGAAACCGTTCGCCTTGATCATGTCCCGGTACCAGTAGGCGCTGGCCTTGGGAGTCCGTTCAAGCGTGGAAAAATCTGTGTATACGATCCCGAACCGCTTGGTATAGCCTTCGGCCCATTCAAAGTTATCCATGAGAGTCCAGACAAAGTAGCCTTTGACCTTGACCCCGTCGTCCATGGCCCGCCGCACCTCGGCCAGGTAATGCTGGAGATAGGCGATGCGCCGGTGGTCTTCCACTGCGCCGTCCTTGAGCACGTCATCGAAGGCCGCCCCGTTTTCCGTGACGTACACAACCGGATCACCCCATTCTTCCTTAAAGCGAACCAGGCTTTCATAAATCGACTGCGGATAGACCTCCCAGCCCATGGCCGTATACTCCGCGCCGGGCACTTTATGATCAAAGGCCAAAGCGGATTCCAGGTAAGGCGCGCCCGGGTCATGCCGGGCAAACAGCCTGGTGTATAAGTTGAGCCCGACAAAGTCCAGGGGCTGATGGATTCGTTCCATGTCCCCGTCTTCGATGTTCAGTTCAACCCCATCCAGCAGTCTCAGAATATCTTCCGGGTACCGCCCCAGGAGCACCGGCTCCGCGAACCAGCGGTTCATAAGACCGTCCAGCCTGCGCGCCGCCTCCCTGTCTTTCACGGAATCCGTGACTGGATAGACAGGGGGGCATTGCAGGACCGTGCCGATCTCGGCCCGGGGCGCTTCACTGCGAATGGCCTCGACTCCGTATCCGTGGGCCAGGTTTACATGGTGAGTCAGGGGGAAGTAGTTCTGAAAATCGGCCACGCCCGGCGCGTGGACTCCGAGGAGGTACCCCAGCATGGAGAAAATTTGCGGTTCATTCAGGGTGGCCCACAGTTTCACGCGGTCGCCAAGGTTTTTAACCACGGTATAAGCGTAATCCGCAAACCAGCCGCAGATGTCGCGGTTGGCCCAGCCTCCCCTTTCTTCCAATTCCTGCGGCAGGTCCCAGTGATAGAGCGTGACCATGGGTGTGATACCCGCGTTGAGCAGTTCGTCCACCAGCCTGGAATAAAAATTCAGCCCTTCCCGATTCGCCCGCCCCTTGCCGGCGGGAAGGATGCGGGGCCAGGCCATGGAAAAACGATACGCCCGCTGTTTCAATTGTTTCATGAGGGCCACGTCTTCCTTGTAGCGGTGATAATGATCGCAGGCTCTGTCTCCGGTGGCCCCGTCAAGAATCTTCCCGGGGATATGGGTAAACCTGTCCCAGATGGATTCACCCTTGCCGCCCTCGTTGACCGCGCCTTCAATCTGGTAGGAAGAGGTCGCCGTACCCCACAAAAAATCCTTTGGAAAAGAAATGGTCGCCATCTTTTTACCTCCAATCCGCTGCTCCCCCGGTCCTGACCGGGGGCCCCACGCGGGATATAGTGACGTATTTTCATCAATAATGCAACTTCAGACCTCCTAAGAACCGGTAATTTTTCTGAAATCACGGAAGGCTGACCATGAGTTCGGCTAAAGGACGAAGTTCTTAAAAGGTCTTTAACATTACGTATTAAAATTAAAAAGGCTGGCCCAGCCGGATTCCAGGTAAAGACGGGCTTTTTTTTCGTTGGACCGCTTTTCAGGAGGCTGATATACTAAACTGTGGTTCGCCGCCTTTGAAAAGAGACCGGGCCATAAAAATTCAGAGAAAGGAAAGTACCGTGCTGAAGCGCTGCCTGATGCTGGTTGTTTTGATCTTCCTTGTCTTGGGTTTTGCCTCACCCGCCCTTTCCGGCGCCGGAAATATTCGCGCCATGATAGACAGGGCGGACGCTTTGTATCCGGAGCGGGCGAATCTTGATAAAGCTCGCGCCGCCATCAAAATATACGAAGAAGCCCTCGCCGGAGACCCGGATAATATGGAAATTCTCTGGAAATTGTCAAGGCTTTATTACTGGCTCGGAGACCATAGTCCGAAAAAAGAGAAGGCGGCAGTCTTTGAAAAAG
>CAZVRN010000195.1:0-6513 GCA_964629485.1 uncultured Thermodesulfobacteriota bacterium
GGCTGACCAGGCCGGTTTTCTGACTGCCGGCGGAAAGCATATCCTCACCGGTGATAATATTGTCATATAAAAAACGCATATTAGACATTTTTCCCCTCTTAAAACCTCTGCTCGGCCAGGCGCTGGAGGCGCGCGTCAATATCTTCGGCGAACCGTTCCATTGCGGCCTCGTCCGCCACAAGGCTGCCTTCGACATGGATGAGCGGCCCGTTGATAACAATGGACCGCCCGCCCTGCTCAACGGCCTTAACCAGGGCCTTGTTGTCGCTGGCCGAAAAAATCCGTTCGCCTCGATGCACAATGGCCGGCGTGGTTTGAGGCACAAAGGGCGTGCCTGCTTGATAAGGCACCAGCCCCCGGGCATACAGGCCGCGATATTTGTCCAGGGGCATGGAACCCAGCACGTCCCTGTAAAGCTCCGGAGAACCCGGAACAAATTCGCTTCCGCCGGGAGCATTTATACTGACAAAACTTCCACCGGCGGCCTTGTAGGCCTTGTCAATATATTTTTGCCAGGCCCAAAAGGCCGGGTCAGGGGCCCCGGAATGCGACCCGAAGATGCTGCCGATGGTCTTGCCGAGAGCGGTCAAGGCCCCGCTTTCCCCGAGGAGGTAAGTCAGGCCCGCGGCCGCGGCAAATCCCCCGGCCACGGTTCCGAGGCCGACAGCGCCGGCCCCGGCGGCGGTTCCCCCGGGGACAGCGGTATAAAGCCCGGTCCCGGTGGCCACGGTGGTCAGGCCGGCTGCGCCCGAGGTCACCCCGGCCGCGGATCCGCCGGCGCCGGCGCCGGTCAGCCAGCTCCAGGCGGACTTGCCCGGGCCGGCCAGGCTGAGGGCGCCCGAGGTTGCGCCGGCTGTGCCGCCGCTGGTGGTAGTCAGCGGCAGGCCAAATGATAAGCCGGAGTTAAAACCCATGAGCCTGAGCAGACCGGAAGCGGCATTAACTGTACTGTTCCCGGTTATTGTCCTAATATTGACTCCAGCAAAGCCCAGTTGCTGCGGGTCCCAATCAAAAATAAGCTGAGATATGAACTGCGTAAAATAATGAAGCATATCATCCAGGGTGTCTTGCCAGATCTTTCCGATCTTATTGAATTCACCCTTAAGAAACGCAAACAGACTTTTATCAAAAGCTGAAGTCATGTTCCGGGCAGCCTTATCTGACAATTCCCTCCCTGACTCAGCCCAGTCAGACATATCTTCGACTGAGTCTTCTAACCCGGTTTTCATTCCTTTGATAAAAGCGTTAAATCCTTCCTCGGATACGTGTTCCGAACGGTCAAGCGATAAAAAACTCCCGGTCAAAGCACCTATCTGACTGTCAAGGAAATCAAATGACCGGCCTAATTCCTCAGATGTGGCCTGGGCATGCTGTTCCGCCTGAGCCAATCCTTCCAATTCCAGACCGGCTTTCCTGAGTAAGACGGAACCGTCGTCTTTCACGGTAAGGACGAATTTTAATTCACGATCAGTTGTCATTGGTTTTTTCCAACTCCTGATTCATGGCTTCTTTAACGATGGTTTGAATTCCCCTTAGCAACAGAAGCTTGTCTTTAAAACCGTATTCATCAGCCAAAAAATTTACTGCCGGAATATTAATGATGAACTTTCCAAAACCGGTGACAGTTACTAGGGCTTCAGAATAGTAAGCCAGGAGATTCCAGATAAAGCGGCCAATCTGATCCAGTTCCACCCGGCCGCACTCCTTACATGTCGGACGATTTGCGCCCATGCGGCGCAGCATTTCGCACTGCGCACACGATACGTCCAGACCGATACTTATGCTCCGCTGCCGGTGGTAAAACCACTCGGCGAACCTGGCAAGTTTTTTTCAGATTCCTCTTTTATCTGCTCGTGCCTGACAGCGGCTGAACCGGCTGCGTCAAGAATGGCCGTGCCAAGTCTTGGATAGGCATTAATCAAGGCTAGTTTATTCTTGCGCTCGCAGGGGATCGGTCTATTTTCTTCGTCCAACAGGCCCTCCCAGTCGAGCACGATCAAATCAATCATATCATCCACAAATGAGATCTGATCCAGTGTATCTTCGTCGATAAACTCTTTGCGGCCATCTACAAACCGGCACACCCGCTGCCTCGATGTATGTTTGATCATCATTTCCTGAACCATCCGCCTTGAAGCGGGACGAAGCAGAAATCTCAGGGCTGCACGTTCTTTTCTGCTGAAAATCGAGGCCAGCTCAGTGGAGTCAAAAATTTCATCATCCGCACCAAACCATATCGGTTTGGGTTCAAGTACCAGCGATATCCCATTCATCTCATCCCCCGTTCTTTGTTATAGAGTCCTGATAATCCATCTTATGGAATTCAGGCCAGCGGACTCAGATCACGCTCGTTAACGACATAGATGGACAGCGGTCCCAAAATATCTGGCATGCCTTCGGGCGCTGAATCGGCCCGCAATAACTTACCCTCAGCCACCTGCTTGATCAGTCCCGGGCCATTGACGTCGGCGGAGACTGACTGCCAGATGATTTTTGGCAAATCAAGGCGAAAAGTGTAAGGCGTGGCGCCCGAAATAATTGGACCGGTAAAGGTCAAATCCATCTTCTGGTCCGCATCCCCGGCAATGGCGGAAGTAAAATCATCCAGGTTGTACTTATCAAAAGTAAGCTTAATGGTCCCTGTAGCGAAACCACTCTGAACAGGCTCACTCATATCACTGTAACCAGCCTCGAACTGCTCATCAAACGGTCTCTCATAAACCAGTTCGAACTCACTGGGATATAACTTGTCCGTGTCGGCCAAGGCTGATCCACCCCGGGCATTCATCCGAATCTTGAACTGGGTGTCCATACGCAACACCGTATCCTTTATCATGGCGGAGGGATAAGTCACCGAGGCCAGGCTTGTGTTTTGAGGATTTGCGATTTCAATTTTGTTGCCCATGAAGTTTACGGTCACGCTGACCAGTCCACCGACATTGCCTCTGATATTGAATCCCGTGACCTTGACTGATGGAATTTCCCATATACCTTTGGCTGTATTGGACTTTTTCATAGCCATCGTGGCAAACAGGCCATCCAGATTTTCGGCCACGTTATAAGTATTACTGTAAGCGGTGCCTTCCACGTTGGAGGGAGTTCCCGCCGAGCCCAGGGCCAGGGCCAGAAAGACATCCCAGCCCTCATAGCGAAGAAAACCTTCAACGCTCGCATTGGTTACGGCTTCAGTTACTTTGATACTGCGGCTAATATCGGCTTGTCCCAGCGAGTTGTCATCCACGAAGGTGGGGGCTTTTGGTCCGATGGATTCTCTGGTGATCAGGAGGCCATCTCCCGCTCCCAAGGTTTCAGCCGACCGCCAGACTGTTGATTTTTTCATACCCAAAATGGTTTCCCTGCCTGTTATCCAATCTGCCATTTTTTAACCTCACTCTTAACCCCGTTTTCAGCGGGTTATTTTAAATTTTAAAAAGCACTCCTAATGCTCAAACTTTTAAAATTTTCACGGCCTATCTTTCATGGTCATGCCTTTGATCTCAAGAAAAACGCCGCCGTATGAACCCGTATTCATTGCGCTGACCTCAAGCCGAACCGACAGGTCCCAGGCCAGACCGCCAAGAGTTTCATCGCTAAAGACAGCCGTCTCGATATCCGAAGCAAGTTTAAAAGCCTCTCCGAGAACAGCCTGTTCACTACGAACATACCCGAGGAGTTCTACGTTAAAGGGCATACTCCTGCTTTTCTGATCAATAAATTCGGTACCGTCAAAACCGGCTCCAATGACGCAAACGCACGGATACCGGGTTGCCTGTTCATGGCTGATATAACCGGAAATGACCTGTTCCCCGGAAAACGAATAATTATATTCGCCTCCCCCGTCTATCCCCCTCAGCTGGGAAATAATCGCTTCAACGATTTCCCCGAGTCTATTCATGGCCATACATCCTGTTTAAAATATTTTCGATTGTTAAAACACTGCCTTCAACTGCCGGCCGAAGCCAGGGTCTGGGGGCCTGAGCCGGCCGGCGAACCCGGGAAGAGAAAACCGGTCTTCCCTCGGGCCCAAACCACCTGAGTGCGTTAGCCCTCTTAGGTTTAATAACCGTCATCCGCGACCCGAACTCCCAGACGGCCCCGTAATGTATATTTTCAAGGCTTGAGTCGAATCGACTGCCCACCCAGATGGAAAAAGTGTTGCCACGGCGCGTAATCCGGCCGGCCATAATGCTTTTCCGCAGACGGCCTGATCCTGAATTCAATATGAGGCCGGATACGTTTTTTCTAGCCTGTTCGACAGCGACTAAAGCGCCTTCTTCCAAAGCGGTAACAATGCATTCAGGCCGCTTCTTCAAACGCTCTTTGAACTCACTTCTCAAGGAATCAAATTGTTTGGAATCAATGAGTATCCTCATATGGACAACCTTTGATGCTGAAGGCTTGCTGCTTTAAATTCAGGAAGGAGGCCGTCTTTGAGCAGTTCCAAGCCCTGACTCACAGAGCCGCCGTCAGGCTGAGATGACCGCGTGATGCTGTATTGCGAGCTCTTGGCCTGCCTATACCAGTGACAGGCCTGTCGAACCATGAGCTGTTTAATGGAGGCTGGAAATTCCTCAGGAGTGTAACCGGCCGTGTATTTAATCTGCACGATGCGATGACCTACGGGAAGGGCAATATCCAGATAAATAATCCCTGTTTCAAAATCCAGACTGTAATATTCAGCGCCCAGAGGATCTACGTCATCATCCCACTTGCGATTCATATCAACCTTGATAGATTCCAGGCTGGTAACCGGATAGTTTTTCAAAAACAACCTTGAAGCGCCGCTGTCCGAAATACTGTGCGTTTCGGTATAACTCTGATTAGCCCATTTTCTGCCGGTCAGATTCTCCCATAAATCCTGCACAGCCCCGGCCATATGTACCAACCTGGCGTCCTGGTCGGCACTGTTCAGATCAATTCCCAACTCAACTTTCAAGTCAGATAAAGTTATAAAAGATAATGCTGATTGGAACTCGTCCTGAATTCGAATTGATACCAAGCCCCAGAAAACACCGGTTATGTTGACAGCGTCATAGGCCACAATAGGCACGCTATATATACCGGGCGTGATGGACTGCCCGCCCAGGGCCAGGCGGATTTCGCCGGTGTCGTAGCCGTCCTGGTTCCAGGTAATGGGGCCGCCGGCCGGGTCAGTGGACTCGACCAGGGTATCCCCGAAAGAGGCCGTGATCTTGGTTACTCCGCTCAAGTCCTGGGCCGTGCCGTCCGCCTTGAGCAGGAGGTCGATGGTGTTGTCATGACCCAGGTAAACCACTTCGGTGTTCATGTTTCACCCCCTGATCAGGTCGGGTCTGCGACTTCAATGTCCCAGGCCGGTACAGTGACCTGGTTCCCGGCGGTCAGGGCCTGGCTGGTGCAGGTGGTGACGTACAGCAGCTTGGAGTTGACGCTGTCACAGATGGCCACGTGCTGGGCTGTCCCGGACGTGGCCACGTTAAAATTCGCCTGCTCGGCCACGGTCAGCTTGCGGCCGCTGGTGTCACCTTCACCGATGGTATAATCGCCATTCCCATCGCCCTTGGTCAGGGTGACGTCGGCGAGCTTGTAGGTGGCGGTGGCTTCGGTGTAAGTGGTCGGTTCGGTCGAGCAGACCGTCAGGATATCGCCGTTGTCCGCGATATAATCGAGCATGGCGTCCAGGGCATCATTGTTTACACTTTTCCCCATGATCAGGCCTCCTTTATTTCGGTTCTATGGTTCTTTGCACGGTCAGGCTGTCGGCCGACCTTAAAACGGTTAAACTTTTTGAGCTCCTTGACACGGTCAGGCTTTCAATGGAGGTATCAAGAATCGGCTCCGAGGGTAAAACAATCGTGTCTGCCAGGTGGGCGTGCAGACTGTCAGCCGCTAACAGGTTATGCACCTGTGTGAGACTTAAGCCGTCAGCGGTATGACCGTGAGACCCGCCGCTGACGGTCAGGATAACGGTTTCAACAAGGGTGACATTGTCAGCGGACTGTGCGTGACCGGCCTCTTGAATCGTTAAATTGTGAAGTTGAGTCAATACCGGACTTTCCGCGCCCTGGGTGTGACCGGATTCCCGGACGGTAAGGTTATGGAGTTGCGTCAGGGTTGGGCTATCGACCTCATGCGTATGGTCAGCCGCCTGGATAGTCAGGTTATTAATCTGCGTTAGTACAGGTGATTCAGCAGAATGCGAGTGCGAGGCATCATTAATGTCAAGAGTAACAGCGCTGCCGGCGGCCACGTAAAAATGCCTGGCCGGGCTGGGCCGGTCGAACATGGCGTAAGTATTTTTGTCAAGCAGTTTGATTTCTTCGGGAGTTAAGGCGCGGTTAAAGATATATAAATACTGATTTGCTCCCTTGAAACCTCGAACAATATAACGATTACGAGTGGGATAATCGGCAGTCCTTGTTCCGGTGGTCTTTAAATCTCCGTCAAGCCATATTTCGGCTTCATTGGTTCCGGTTCCACGGCGAACAAAAGCGGCTTGGTGAAAATTACCATCTACTATGCCTGTTGGTCCCC
>CAZVRN010000196.1:0-6512 GCA_964629485.1 uncultured Thermodesulfobacteriota bacterium
TTCCTTGATCCGGTTTTCGCTGCACTCTCCCCGTTGGTTCAGTTTGTGTTGCTTGATCGTAACACATATCTACCTGAATCAACGAGGTTTTTCAACCTATTTCACCTTCCAAATACATTCAATCGCGGATCTTGGGGATAAGGAAGCCGGCCGGTCTGCCGAACGACAGGGCCGGATTAGAGGGAGAGGGGAAAAACCGGGCTACTGAATTCTCGCCGCGGCTTTCCTTTCTTTCGCCTTTCCCGGGCCGCTGATACTCTGTGCTGCTGCGTCCGCCAGCAGGCGCTCAGTGATCCGGCGATAAAAATCGCAGCGATAATCCAGAATGGCCGGTTTTTTTCTTTTCAGAGCATGAGCCACTGTAGCGTAACATCCGCCGCCGCAGACCCCTTCCAGCCTACATCCGCGGCATCTCTTAATCTGACCGATCCTCCGGGCCTCGAGTACGGTTTTGAAAGGCGAAGCCTTGAGCAGTTGCGAGGGAGGGCCTTTTTTCATGAAAAAATCCAGGTTTCCGAGCTTGAGGCCCGTATAGGAACAACTGTAAAGACTGCCATCAGGCATGACATCTATGGCTTGGCCGCTGATGGAGCGGCAGAAGTAAGGGCTTGAATCCGGCTCCGGCTGAACAATTCGGGCAAAGGGACGTTCCCAGTACCCGGTGACCGTGATTCCCTTTTCTTGGGCCGTTTTCTTAAGGTGCATAATTTTTTCAACCAGGTCGGAAACAGGCTGCTCCAGCCGATCCGTCAAATCCGGCTCCAGAGTGATGCTTTGTATTTTTTCCCGATCCAAGAATTCTATAAAGGTCTCGTCAAGACGATCAAAATTTTTTGAGTTCAAGTTAACGTGAAGCGCCATGACCGGCATCCCGCCGTCTGCAAGCCTGGCAAAACCCTGCCGGATAAGATCAAAGGCGGGCCGGCCGTTTCTGGTCCGGCGGACCAGGTCATTCCCGGCTCTCGTCCCATCCAGGCTCGCGATGATCCTGACGTCATGTTTTCTTAAAACCCGGACGATTTGAGGGGTCATTAGGGAGGCATTGGTATTTATCGAAAAATCGATGTCCGTTGAAGGCTGAATACGGTTACGCGAGTATTCAAGGACCCTTTCGATCACTGGCCAGTTAATCAGGGGTTCCCCGCCTCCAAAATTCACCGCCAGGCGGTTTTGCCCGGTTTGGCGAACTCCCTCGGCTACCCACTCAAGGGCCGCTATGGCCGTTTCAAACGGCATCCTACCGGGACTCAATGAACGGGACTCCAGTTCATGGCAGGCAAAGTGGATACAGTGAAAGCAGCGAAAATTGCAAATCGTAGCCATGTTAAGGCATAAACCTGACGGTGTGACCGGCGAATAACCACGGTAATGATCTGTTATTTCTTTCCGCTCGGATACATCCGGCCTAACAATGAACCCCCGGCGGACGAACTCTTGAAGCAGTTCTGCATAAACAGGGCCGGCCTCCGGTAAAATCCGGGGTGAGGAAAAGTAATTCAGGATATCGGCCAGGCGGCGGTCCAGATACATGGCGCGGCCGAAAAAGGAGTGAAAAACAACCTGATAACCTGAAAGGCAATCGATTGACTGCAGGAAACTGGATTTTATATATTCGGCTGGGCCGGCGTCCGGGTTGATATTATGCAATGGCCTTTCCTGGCATATTGGAGAATATTTCGGGCTGAAGCTTCCTCATTTGGGAGATAAAATAAAGATTTATCTTTACGGTTTCCCGGATATAACCGCAGGCGTCGGGGTTCGGCGTCTGAAGCGACCCGGTGTTGTTATACATTTCCGCGTAGCAGCCTCCGCCGCAAAGCCTCTTGGCGAAACAGGTCCGGCAATGTTCATTATCGATCCGGTGCTGACCCCGCGATAAAATCCAGTTTTCAAATTCAGTGTATTTGGCCGCGTTGAATCCATTCTTTACATCACCCAGATAAAATTCCGGGCAGCCCAGAAAAGCGTCACAAGGGAGGAGCCGCCCGGCGGCGTCAACGGCCAATGAGGCATCGCCAATGCGGCAGGCCAGCGTGACCCCGGGTCCGTTTTTTTTGGCCAGCCTTGAGGCGTAACTCCCCGGAAGATTAAGGCGGTCCAGGTGTTTGACCGGACTCTTTTCGCTCATATACTCGACGTAATAATCAGTATAATCCAGGTACCTTTCGTGCCAAGACTCAAAATTTTTCCGAAATACCTCAGGTAAAGTCCGCTTGCCCAGTATATAATGATTGAGCTGCTTGATCTCCAGCGTTTCCACGGGCAGCCGGTGCAAGGCTTTGGCCGCGCCCACAAAATCATAAGGGTAAGGCACCATACAGGACACGGAGCAAGGAATATTGTTTTTGGCCATCCTTTTCAGGTTGCCGGTTACAAGGTCATAAGAGGAACCCTTTGTCTTGTCTGCAAAGGGGCGATTCCTGTCATGGGTTTCCTTGAAAGCATCCAGGCTCACGGCCACCCGTGAGTCCTCCGGGCATTCAGTGAAAATATCAAAAATTTCCTGGTTATAAATCGTTCCGTTGGTTGAGAGGATGAGGCGCACCCTGGTCTCCAGGCCATCATGGTTGAGATCATGAAGACCGCGGGAGAGCAGGTAGACGGCTTGCGGGTTTAACAGAGGTTCCCCGCCGAAAAGAAAGACAGACATGGATTCGTGGGCCCCTGATTTGACGATGCCGGTGATAAAGTCAAGGGTCAGACGCGCCGTGTCCGCTGACATGAACGAAGGCTTTTCCCCCAGGCTTCCGCCCTGGTTAAAACAATAACTGCACGCCAGATTGCACCCCTGGGAAAGGTAAACGCTTATGGCCCTGGGGCGCATCCTGGAATAAAAACGCTCCTGCCTGGATTCAGGCGCTAGATCGGGGTGATTTCCGCTCTGAAGCAGTTCAATGTTTTGAAGCAGGCTTTCACATTCCGCGCCGTACCGCACTTTTAAAGATTGAAATATCTTTTTTCGCTCTCTGCCGGGCTTAGCCAGGGCCTCAAAGGCCTGTTCAGCGTATTCGGTTATTCCGTCCGCAAAAAACCCGGTCTGGCCGTTGAAAAAGAAGCCTTTTCCGCGTACACGAAAATAAATGACCAGACCATTCCCGTCGACGGGAATGGTAACGTCTTCACATGAAGCCACGCCTGCCTCCGTTTCAGCACGGATAAATTTTGCATAAACTTCGCCTTTATCCCTCAAGGGAAGTTCCCCTGAAGGACGGCAAGCCGGAACTTATTGCTCCAGAAGTCGAGCGGCCGGACTGCTTAACAACCGGCTTCCTTGGGATCTTGCGCCATGCCACTACAGCCGCAGCCCGCGATTGTCGGTGTAATCGAACCGAAATCAAAGGAACCCAGGGACGAAAAACCGGTCTTGGTAATAACTCCTCCCAGGACCTTTTTCAGCTCTTCCTGGCTGATTTTTTGGTTTTGAGGCAAATCTTTAATCTTGATACGCGCCATGATAAAATCCTCCTTTTTTTCATTTTTGACTCATCTTTTTTTCTTGGAGCGCTGGAATTTTTATTGAACCAGCCCCTGCCTTAAACTGCCTTTCCTGAATGCGATTTATGCTTTATTAAACAAGCGTTTTCTTCCGCTTGATTCTCAGCACTTTACCCCGGTTATTTTTGAAAATATTTCAGGACGCCGCTTTTTCATCTGCGAAATATAATACAGGTTAATCTTAACAGTCTCGCGGGCGTAGCGGCAGAACGGTTCGTCGCCCGGCTCAAGCTTGCCGGATTTATCAAGGCTTTCCGCATAACACCCGCCTCCGCAAACCAGTTTGGCGAAACAATTCCGGCAGCGTTTATGATCGATTCGGTATTGCCCGTTGCTGAGAAGCCATTCTTCAAACCCGGCGCAGGCGTCTCGATCAAATCCATCTTTCACGCTGCCCAGCTCAAAAGATTCCTGTCCGAGAAAGGCCTCGCAGGGAAAGATTTTCCCCTGTGAAGAGATCCCTGTTTTCGTATCGCCCACACCGCACCCGAGGGTGCTTTTAAGCTGCGAACGGCCTCCTAATTTATTCGCATATTCCCTGAAAATAACATATCGGTCCACGTGTTTGACCGGATTTTCTTTTCCCAGGTACTCAATATAATAATCGGAATAAGCGATATACCTGTCCCTCCATAAATCAAATTCCCGGTCAAAAACCTCGGGCAGCTCGCCCCGGCCATAAATGTGGTGGTTAAGCTGCTTGATTTCAACCCATTCCAGGCCAAGGCTGTGCAGCCGTTCGGCCGCGGGTATAAAATCATAAGGATAAGGCACAATACAGGTCACGGAATACGGTATTTTTTCCCGCATCATGCGTTTGAGGTTCTTTAAAACCGCATCATAACTAGAGCCTTTTTTAGTATTTTTAAAGGGTCGGTTCCTGTCATGGACCTCCCTGAAGGCGTCCAGGCTGCAAACAACCGTGCACCGGTCCGGACGCTCGGCAAAGATATCGAATATCTTTTTATTATAAATCGTGCCGTTCGTGGAGAGAATCAAGTTAATTTTGGTGTCGTTCTGTTGATGATTCAAATCCTGGAGACCCCGGGCCAGCGTGTAGACAGCTTTCGGGGCGAGCAGGGGTTCTCCCCCGAAAAGATTGACGCTGATTTTTTCGTGCTCCCCCGAACGGACAATGTTTGTAAAAAAGGCCAAAGTCTCCTCAGCGGTTTGAACCGACATCAAGGACGGATTATTTCCGAAAGTGCCTCCCTGGTTAAAGCAGTAGCGGCAAGACATATTACAGCTTTGCGAAAGATAGACATTAAAGGTGTGGGGTCTCATGCTCTGTAAAAATGAATCCTGCCTCGATTCAGCCGTCAGGTCCGGATGGGTTCCATCCTGGAAACGTTGGATTTCCTGAAGCAGATTTTCACACGCAGGCCCGTACTTTTTTTTGAGGGACTTAAAAAGCCCGTCCTGCTCGGCAACAGGTCTTGCAAGGATCTGGAAAGCTTCCTCGGCGTATCCGGGCAGGGTGTCGGAAAAAAAGCCGGTATGGCCGTTAAAAAAGAAAGGGATATTATTGACGCTGAAATAAATCACCAGCCCGCTCCGGTCAACCGGGATGGTGAAGTCATCGCCATAATTGAATATTTTTGCTTCAGCCCGCATGGTTTTTGCAATGCGCCTTATTAAAAAGAGCAGGGAACCCGCCATGCCTTTATCGGCGGAGGATCAGGTTAATTCCTGCAAAAAAGCATAAAACCTTAACTCCCTATTCGGTTAAACATCACACGGAACGCGAATGCATTTTGCCGACAGGCCGCCTTTCCCGGGGATTTACAAACTGTCCCGGAGCCTCTCAAGGTTATGAAAAATGACTGTTGTCAGTCTTCAGGCCTTGAACTGCCATCCTTGCACCAGCCGGCAATCGGCTGGATGCCTCCCCAGTCCACTGAGGTAAATGCCGTCTGGAAGATATCTTTTGTCAATACCCCTCCCCTGATTTTTTTCATCTCATCCTTGTTGACTTTGTAATTCTTGGGCAGGTCTTTCAGCTTTAACCTTGTCATAATCTCATCCTTGTCTTTGTAAGAATTTTGTATTGAAATCTTTCAGTTCAAGTTTTGCACCAGGCGCGGGGCCAGAGTGCTTCCCGCTTAACCGGCATTATATTAATTATATTAATCAATATAGATCAATTTACTTGGGCCTGTCAAGACATTTTAGCAGAAAAAAATAATTTCAGCATGTTTCATATATTATGGCATTGCTTAACGCTTTCATCCACGGGCCTACGCCCATGGCCTTCAGTGTTTTTACTGATAAAAACATGCCCGCTCGAAAATTTCGCCCCCCGGACCGGGTAACCCGGCACGTTCAAAGGACCGTATCCAACAGATGCGTGTGAAAAATCTTTTGATACACCAATAGCGGAAAAAATCTAAGCAAAGCCCCGGGCCAGCGGTTCTGGCCAACGAACCTTGTCTCAAGGTTTACTTAAAAAGATTTTCGATAATGCTTTTGGTTTTTTCTTCCAGCGGCTCCGAGATATTTTGCCCCTTTCCTCTCTCCTGGATAATTTTGTGAAGTTCTTTGATGGCAGCCGGGAGTTTTTCTTCAATCCGCTGTTTTATTATCCCTTTAAGGTCAGGTTTGAAGCTGGGGTTTGAAAAAGTGCCTTTGATGAGCACGGGAACTAGGACCCCCGGATGTTTCACGGCGGCGACATTTGGTTCCACCCGGAAATTTAGGGTTTCATCAACCAGGCTGGCCTGTCCGGAAGCCGTGACCCGGATTAAGGGTGATTGCAGGTAGGTATTTGAAGTTTCAACAACACCATTGCTGATGGAAAAAAGCGAATAGAGCGTGGAAAAGGCCGTACGAGGGGCAGGGCCGCTTTCCTCCGGCCGGTTAAAAGCAGCCCGAACGTTTCGGATCATCCGGGTGAGGTTGAGGCCCTTGAGAGCGCCGTTTTTGAAGAGAACTTCGCCCCTGCCGTTTAAGGTTTGTTTCATTTGCCGGGCCTCCCGACCTTCCATCCGGAGGCTTAGCCGGGCGCGCGCTGTGCCTTC
>CAZVRN010000197.1:0-6365 GCA_964629485.1 uncultured Thermodesulfobacteriota bacterium
TTTAGACGCTATTTTCAAACCGCGCTCCATGATTATCGTCGGGGCCAGCAATAACCCGGACTCCTGGGGTTACAGGACGTTAAGCAGGGTCCTTGCCGGGGGGTATCGCCATGAGATATATCCGGTAAACCCGAACGAAAAAGAGATTCAGGGAATTCAATGTTATCAGTCTGTCTCCGAAGTTCCTTCAGAAGTTGATCTCGCCATCATCGTGGTCAACGCTTCGGCTGTGGGGAAGGTCATAGAGGAATGTATTGCTAAAAAGGTCAAGGGCGGTATTGTTATCTCGGCCGGCTTTGCCGAGGTCAGCCCTGACGGGGCCGAACTTCAGACCAGGCTGGCCAGAAAGGCCCGGGAAGCCGGTTTCTATTTCATCGGTCCAAACTGCCTGGGTATCTGGAGTTCAGAAGGAGGCGTCAATACCATTTTTAACAAGGGTATTCAGGTTCCCAAAGGGCCGGTCTCGTTTATTTCACAAAGTGGTACCATGGGCTGGTATTTCTACCGCGCCGCCGAGAAACAGGGCTTCGGGATAAGTAAGTTCATCAGTTGCGGGAACCAGGCTTGCGTTGATTTCACCGATCTTCTTCAATACCTGGGTGATGATCCGTCAACGCGCGTCATTACCGGTTACATGGAGGACGTGAGAGACGGTCGCCGGTTTTTGGAAGTGGCAAAGGCCGTCTCTGCTCAAAAACCTCTTTTACTCTATAAGGCCGGTGCTTTTGAAGCGTCGGCCAGGGCCGCGCGGTCTCACACCGCAGCCATGGCGGCCAATGATGAGATTTTTGAGGCGGCTTGCGCTCAGGCCGGGGTTATTCGCTGGCATGATATTACGGAAATGTTGAGCATGTCCGAAGCCCTCTGTTACCAGCCTCTGCCTGCCGGAAAGGGGGTGGCGGTGATTTCAGACGGCGGCGGTTTCAACGTCATTACCGCCCAGGCTTTGAGCCGTATCGGCCTGGATGTGCCCGAGATGACCTCTGAGGCCCAGGCCGCGCTGCGTGAGCAAATGCTGCCTTATAGTCCCCCGCCTGTTAACCCTGTTGATTGCATCGGCATGAAAACTTATGAGTCATACATGGAGATCATTGAGATTGTGGCTCGTCAGGACTATATTGACGGCTTGATCATCATGCCGCTCACCAGCCAGTTTGATCGGCAGACCAAGACGGAGCGCATGGTGCAAAGTCTTCAGTTCGTGGAGAGGGTATCCGCCATACCGGAAAAATATAACAAGCCGATTTTTTTATCTAACATTGAATACTGGATGGCTGAGCCGGTTTATGAGGTGGCCAAGAGGTATCATATTCCTTACTTCGAGAATCCGGCGGATTGCGCCAGGGCCATGTATGGCCTGGTAAAATACCGTGAAGTAAAGGAGCGCGGTCGCTGATTTCCCGTTTTTAAAAGGAGATATTACAGATGGATGCCCGGATGAAGGAATCTCTGGACGCAATTTTCAACCCTCGTTCAGTGGCCATTGTCGGAGCCAGTAACAATCCCAGGCGCTGGGGAAACGGGACCATACGGAACATGCTTGCCGGGGGATACCGTCACAAGCTGTATCCCGTCAACCCGGCAGAGGATGAAGTTTTGGGTATTCGTTGCTACCCTGGCATTTCAGATGTGCCCGACCGGATTGATCTGGCCATCATTGTCATTAACGCCTCGCTGGTCCCCGGTGTGATTCAGGAATGTATCGACTGCGGCGTAAAAGGCGGTATCTTGATTACAGCCGGTTTCGCGGAACTGGGTTCAAAAGGCGCTGAAATTCAGGTTAAACTGGCCCGCGAATCTAAAGAGGCCGGTTTCCATTTCATCGGGCCCAACTGCCTGGGAGTCTGGAGCTCCCAGGGCAATGTCAACACTGTTTATTGGGATGAAGTCATCCCTTCCAAGGGGCCTGTTTCATTTATTTCCCAAAGCGGCACCCTGGGCGAGTACTTCGCCAAGACCGCGAACAAATTCGGCTTCGGGATCAGCAAGTTTGCCAGTTGCGGAAACCAGGCCAGTGTTCATTTTATTGACCTGCTCGAATATTTCGGCCAGGATCCGGAGACAAAAGTCATCGCCGGGTATTTGGAAGATGTGGGCGACGGCCGCCGGTTTTTAGAGGTGGCGCGAGCCGTGACGGCCAGAAAGCCGGTTTTGATTTATAAGGCCGGATCCACCGAAGCAGCCGCCCGGGCCGCTCGTTCTCACACTGCGGCCATGGCTGGCAGCATGAAGTTTTTCGACGCCGCATGCGCTCAAGCCGGGGTCATCCGCTGGCAGAATTTTCTGGAAATGTTTTACATGGCCGAAGCCCTGGCTTACCAGCCCCTTCCCAGGGGTAAGCGCGTGGCCGTCATGTCCGGCGGGGGTGGTTTTTGTGTGACCGCCGCTGAAGCCTGTACTTCATTGGGCCTTGAGATGCCGGAACTGACCGCCGAGGCCCAGGCTCAGCTTCGTGAGCAGATGCACCCTTTCGGCCCGCCGCCGGTGAACCCGGTTGACTGCATCGCGTGCAAAGGCCGCGATGCCTTTGTCAGGATCGTCGAAATCGTGGCCAGCCAGGATTATATTGACGGCCTGATATTTACGCCGGGGCTGGGCCGGTTCGACCGCGCCAGTAAGCCTGTAAACATGATTAAGCAGCTTCATTATGCTGAAAAAATCGCCGCGGTCCCCAGGAAGTACAATAAACCCATTATCCTGGCCGATGAACAAAGATTTTCCGGGCCGACTTACGAGATTTTCAAAAGAAACCATATCCCGTTTTTTGACAACCCCGTGGACTGCGCCAAGGCCATGTACGGTTTGATGAAATACGCGGAAATTAAAAACCGCTGAAACCAGGGTCTTCACCCCTCAAGTTCATTCAAGTTCATTTTTCAGAAATTCGCCGATTTTTTCAGCCTTCCTGCTCCGAACAGCGCGTAATCCCAAATTGCCTTCGAAATACATTAAGATGGCCCTGATTTTTATTTTGAGCCTCCCCGGTGTATACTTTGACAGGCTTGATATGATTGTGATATTTGAAAGCGAAGGAGTAAAAAAATGAATCCACGTTTCGATGACTCAAACGAGCTTCTGCGAGAAGTCGTGAGCTTTCATGGACATCTCTGCCCTGGCTTGCTCATAGGATACAGGGCCGCCCTGCTCGGCATGAATCGGCTGGACGGTCAGCGTTCGGAAGACGAGGAACTTGTGGCCGTGGTTGAAAACGACTCCTGTTCAGTGGACGGGATTCAGTTTGTGACCGGGTGCACCTTCGGCAAGGGTAATTTGATCTTTCGCAACTGGGGCAAACAGGTGTTTACGCTGGCCTTGAGGCCCGAGGGGCGGGGAGTCCGTCTGGCCTTTCGCCGGGACCGGCTTAAGGCCAAAGCACCGGACGGATCCACGGACCGCAACGCCTTTATCCGCTGGCTTCTGGATGCTTCGGACGAGGACCTTTTTGACCTCCGGGAGGTAAAGATCGAACTGCCGCCCACGGCTCGTATTTTTCCCAGCCGGCCCTGCGAAAGCTGCGGTGAAGCAACAATGGAGCCGCGGCTTGTTCGGGTCCGGGGCAAAAAAATCTGTATGGACTGCCTGCTTAAGTCGGACACTACCGTTGTCATGAGCCAGGTGGCCAACTTTCTTTTCGAAACCGGAATGCTGAAAAAAACACCCCGCTCCGGGTACCAGTTCCTGGGAAACGGGGCGGAGAGCGTGGCTGAACATTCGTTTCGGACCACGATTTTGGGTTTTATCCTGGCCGGGTTGACTCCGGGAGCGGATCGGAACAAAGTGGTCAATCTCTGTCTGTTTCACGACCTGCCCGAGGCCCGTACCGGTGATCACAATTACGTGAATAAACAGTATGTCGCTGTTGATGAGGTCAGGGCCGGAGCCGATTCTGCGGCCAATGTCCCCTGCGGCCCGGAAATCGAGGCCCTGCTGGAAGAATTCCGGGCCGGGCAGACCCTCGAATCAAGGTTGGCTAACGACGCGGATCAGCTTGACTTGGCCGTTGAATTGAAAGAAAAACAGGATCTGGGCAACCGTTACGCAGCCGAATGGCTTATTTTCGCTGAAAAACGGGTTAAAACGAAGGCCGGCCAGGAAATTTTTCAAGCCATAATGAATACGGACTGGGCCCAATGGTGGTTCGACCGTAAGAAAGAACATTTATGGGTCGGGGATGGCTAAAGTTGAAGGAGAGCGGCGTTACGCCCTGGACCTGGGTCTGGCCCTTATTATTTCGGCCTGGATTCATATCCTGGCCTTTGCCTTTTTGCGTTATTTGCCGCCGTTTCCGACCGCGATAAAGAATCCGCCGTCCGTAATGGAGGTGGAAATAGATATGTCCTCCTTTAAAAGGAGTCCGCCGGAGGAGCTGCAAAAAAAGGCGGATAAAGTCCGGGATAACCATGTCCCGCCAGCCTCCAGGAGCCATGTCTCTGAGGTCGAATCGCCGGTAAATGACACGCTGTCACTGGAGAGCAAAGAACCTGAATATCTGTCTTACCGCCAGCAAATCAAGAAACGGATAGAAAACCACTGGATATTCCCGGACGAAGCCGTGAAAAAAAATCTCAGCGGACGGCTTGTGGCTGTCTTAACCTTGAGAAACGATGGAAAGCTTCTTGATGCTTCCCTGGATACTTCTTCCGGGCACAAACTCCTGGACCGGGAAGCGCTCAGAGCCATGCACAGGGCCGCGCCTTATCCGCCCTTTCCGGATTATATCAAGCTCAAACGGTTTTCCATCCGGGTCATCTTTAACTATCGTTTCCAGTACAGTACAGTGAAATAGAAAAAGCCCGGCCAGGTAAACTGATCACGGGTTTGCTTTAAAGAAGGCTTCAGCCCGCAACACTTAAAAAAGGAAAAAGTAAACTGATGGCTAAAAAAATACGTGTCGGGATTCTTTTCGGCGGAAAATCAGGGGAGCATGAGGTTTCCCTGCAATCGGCCAAAAATGTTTTCGAGGCCATTGACAAGCAAAAATACGATGTCGTTCTTATTGGTATCGATAAAAAAGGCCGGTGGTCGCTTCTGGATACCTCACAATTTCTGCTTGACGCCGATGACCCCAAAAAAATCAGGCTGAGTGATTCCACGGATCAGGTAAACCTGGTTCCCGGAAACAGCAGCAAACTGCTGTTCAATCCTTCCGGGTCTCGATCCGCGGGACCGATTGATGTCGTTTTCCCTGTCCTGCATGGTCCCTTTGGAGAAGACGGAACCGTGCAGGGGCTGCTGAAGCTGGCCAACCTGCCTTTTGTGGGGGCCGGCGTCCTGGGTTCGGCGGTCGGGATGGATAAAGACGTCATGAAAAGGCTGCTCAGAGACGCGAAGATTCCAATCGCCAGGTTTATTCTTGGCTACTTTCAATCGCAGGACGAGTTGAGCTTTGCGAGCATAAGCGATCAATTGGGGCTGCCGTTTTTTGTAAAGCCGGCCAACTATGGATCATCCATCGGGATTAACAAGGTTCATGACGCCGGTCAATTCGAGCGGGCCCTCAAAGAAGCCTTTGAATTTGACCACAAGATAATTATCGAGGAAAATATTGACGGCCGGGAGATCGAGTGTGCGGTTCTGGGGAATGAGGACCCTATGGCTTCGGTTCCCGGGGAAATTATCCCTCATCATGAATTCTACTCTTATGAGGCCAAATATATTGACGAGAACGGGGCCTATTTGAAGATTCCGGCTGAACTGCCTTCCGAGACGGTGCGTCGCATTCAGGCCCTGGCCGTCCAGACCTTTCGGGCGCTTTGCTGCGAAGGTATGGCTCGCGTGGACTTTTTCCTTAAGGAATACGGTGAAATCATCGTCAATGAGATCAACACTATTCCCGGTTTTACAAAAATCAGCATGTATCCCATGCTCTGGGAAGCGTCAGGTATGCCTTATGCGGAGCTGATAGACAGGCTTATTCAGCTCGCCATTCAACGGTTTGAAAAGGAAAGCCGTCTTAAAACTTCCTACGAAAGCTGACCGAGGCGGCCCCTGGCAAGGTTTTAACACGCCTTTGATAGCGGAAGAAGCGGCTGAGGATGAGAAACTGGGGCTTGATGACTCTACCCTGATCATTGAGGACACAGGGGAAACTGAACCGGAAACAGCGACCGGGCCTGAAGAGGAAGAAAACATTGATGACATTGAATTGAGCTTTGATGATCTGGAGCTGGAAGACGAAGATAAAACCTGATTTCTCAACAGGAGGCTCCTTTTAATTAAAGTTGTACTCTTAATTTTTTCTGAAAATCCTGAAAAGACAAAAAGAGACTTCTGCAAAACGAGTAATTTTGTTGAAATCGCGGAAGGTGAAAATGAGTTCGGCTAAAGGACGAAGTTTTGCAGAGGTTATCTAATCGCGAACGTCA
>CAZVRN010000198.1:0-3422 GCA_964629485.1 uncultured Thermodesulfobacteriota bacterium
TTGAATCTTCGAATATCGAGTTCGACGCCGCGTTTGAGAAGCAGGCGGAACGGAATTAGAATTCAGAAAGGAAAATCGGTATGGCGCTTAAGGTTGGCATCGCGGGTGCGGGGGGAATGGCTTCGTATCACATTAAGGGTTTCAGGGAGGAAGGGGCTGAAATAGCTGCCGTGGCCGACCCCGGCAGTGCGGCCGCGGAAAGACTCTGCGGCGAAGAGAATATTGACGCCTGTTTCAGCTCTCTGGGAGAGATGCTTGAAAAAATGCCGGATATTGACGCGGTTTCCGTAATTACGCCGAACAGATTTCATAAGCCGCTTGCCGTGGAAGCGCTTCAGAAGGGAAAACACGTGTTCTGTGAAAAACCTCCTGCGCTGAACGGCGCCGAAGCCGTTTTGATGAGGGAAGCGGCGGAAAAAAGCGGAAAACTGTATCCGGGAAAAGCGTGATATCGTCCGGGACCTCAGGCGTTATGTCTATCTCCTGGAAAAAGAACCCAAGCCCGCCCTGAACAACCCGTTCAGCCTCGCCTCGCGCCTCAAGCGCATTAATTCATCGCAAAAAAAGAAAAAAAGCAGACCGCGGCTCGTCATTGAAGACCTGCCCTCCAGTCCGGAAACCGTTTGAATTAAAAAAGACAGTTCGTTCAACCAAACCACAGCTTTTCTCAGGTCCCCCCCCGGTTCATCTGTGCTTGGTAGACCTGGTTGCCCAGGCTGCGGCCACGCCGGCCAGAAACCCGAAAAAATGCCCGGTCCAACTGACCCCCGGCCTTTGGACCAGCAGGGTCAGGAGCAGCCCGCCGTATAACAGGAACACGGCCAGTGAAAAGAAGAGGGCTTTCCAGCGCCTCTGAAAAATACCGGCAAAGAGCATAAACCCGAGCAGCCCGAAGATGACCCCGCTGGCCCCGATATGAACTGTGTGCGGCCGCCCGAAGAGCCAGACTCCGCCGCCGCCCAGCAAGATAATGATGATCAGGGCCAGTCCGGTCATTTTTTTATCCAGGGAAAGCGAAAGAAACAGGAGAAAAAACAGGGCAAAACTGTTGGCGATCAGGTGCCGGAGGTTGACGTGCAGAAAAGGGCTGAAGAGGATGCCGCTCAAGCCGTCAATCCGGCGTGGCCGGATGCCATACAGCCTGAGGTCAACGGGCAGGAGGTAGTTGGCCAAGAAAACAATCCATAAAACGGCCAGGGCCAGGGAGGCTGTCTTAAAATTTCGGCTGAGTTTCATCGGGGCTTGCAGGCGTTCCCTTAAAGTCGTTGCTCAGTATCTTTATTCACAAATCACAAATATTTCAACAGGTTCAATGCACCATAGATGGCCCGGCCGGGCCCCGGTCGAGTTTGATGCCTGAACTGCTCTGAACCTTGAGGCTCTTTTTCAGGTATTCCACGGCCGCGTGGCCGTCTATGCGGTCGCCGCAGGTGAAGATATCCAGGGCCGCGTACCTGAATTCGGGCCAGGTGTGAATGGAGAAATGCGATTCCGCCACAACCACTATCCCGCTGACCCCGTCAGGCGGGAAAAGGTGAAAGAAGGGCTGCACAATTGTCGCCCCGGAAAGCCTGACCGCTTCCAGCAGGTGCCTTTCCACGGCCTCAATGTCGCTGATGACCCCCCTGTCACAGCCGCTTAGTTCAATAATCAGATGTCTGCCTAACCCTTTCACGTCTCTGACCGCCTTTTTATCTACATAAATTGAATAATACGTCCGCCGCGCATAAAGTTAACCATCTGGCGCGCATTCGAAGGCCCTGTTTTCGGCCTGCCTCAGGCGAACGAATCAACCAGCCCGCTGTTTGCCAAAATAGAGAACAACATCTCATTTTGCAATGAATATCTTTGGGTCCGGGTTTGTTACGCCTGTTTGCCTGAAATTTTCAGGCTCTAGACCGTTTAAATTTCTTTCAAGACAACACGTTGAAATCACATAAATAAACCAGAAAATAACAGGTTTGACCTGGCAATAACCCGGTATTTTTTTCGTTTTACTTGGACCGGTTTTTAAAAGATAATCACATCATCAATAAATAAAACCAAGTTTAAATTTGCCGGACAAGCATTCAGGCATAGAAGGGGCTTGCTTTAACGTCTGGTTTGTCATTACCCGGGGTCCAAGAACGTGATATTCAACGAGATTAACCATAAATTTGATGCAGCCTTATCAGAACTTAGCGATACCAGGAGATATTTGAACCTGGGCGATGGCATTAACTGGGTGCCTCACAGTTTGGATGCGGCCATATACTGGGCTATGGAAGGCTGGCTGTTAGGTCATGGTCAAACACCGGAACACAGAAACGGCTGGTTTTCCATACGGGCGCAGTTTTTTAGAAAAGCCCCGCAAGGCCTGTGCAAAATAGTCAGCAATTGTCTGTCCATGAACAGCTCTCTCGAATTTTATTTGGACTGCATTGATGATTTCGTGAAACCTCTGCCAATGGATGAGTGGAAACATCGAGCTGTCAAGGCCTTGAATTTGGCTGAAGACACAGTGGAAAAAATATTGAAGCTCTAAAAACCAGGGGCATCATGCTCATGATATTGATTTTTTTTGATCAATGCTTAAATATATTATAGAAGCGTCACAAACCAGGGGTATGAATAAATATGGTATCCCTTGATTTTACGATTGCAGACAACGCCAAGATAAAAAGGCCCATTATGGAGGGCAAGGCAGTTGCGATTCGCTGCGAACCGTGTTCATCATGGGTGCAGGCCCCGGCGTGGCCCTGCCTTGTGCGCGCTGGACGAACTGAACGCGGGTTGTCAGGCAAGGAGGCGAGTTATGAAGTGTGATCGTTGCAATACTCAAATTGAACCCGGAGAGGAAAGGGTGCATCTAGGCCAAACGCTTTGTGAGGATTGCTATATGGACGCACTCTCTCCTCCCAAGGGATGCGATCCATGGGCGGTTTATGCTGCCAAGTCCTTTGAGAAACACTCTGCGGGTAATGTAACTTTGACCCGGATCCAGCAGGAGATCCTTAATCTTTTAAAAGAAGCCGGCGGGTTGGAACCTCAGGAACTGTTTCGGCGGCTTGGGAACAAGCTAAAACCCAAGGACTTTGAGCGGGAGCTCTCTGTTCTGCGGCACATGGAAAAAGTCCGGGGCGAGAAGCAAGGTGACCGGGTTGTCCTGCGGTTGTGGTCAGAGGCATAACCTGAATCAAGGGGCACCATTCTCTTGCCGAAGAGTAACAGCAGACAGTCTCCAATACTGTAAATCATGGTCTCCCCGGTTTTAGGGGGCAGTTTACTTTTGGCCCCATCTTTAAAGGGGGGGTATGGAAGCAGTTTCCGCCGGGGGAATCATGGCAAGGTCAATGACCTCGTACAATAAAATCCCCTCTAAATTTTCGTCTTTGGTTTTGACAACAGTTCTCGAATGTCAATGACAAATTAAAAGGACGGCC
>CAZVRN010000198.1:3522-6361 GCA_964629485.1 uncultured Thermodesulfobacteriota bacterium
GTCTTTGGTTTTGACAACAGTTCTCGAATGTCAATGACAAATTAAAAGGACGGCCTTCCGCATCTCTTTTCTGATATAAAATTCGCCTTAAAGGCCGTTCTTACCATTTTTTTTGCAATATTTTGAGCCCGCTTTTCCCGGTATTCCTGCTCGGTAATAAGTCCGTCGTCTTTGAGGGCGCTGAGCTTGCGCATTTTTTGTTCAAAGTCATTTTCCACTACTTGCATGGTTTTCCTCCTGGCTTGTTTTACAAGCAGTTCCCGGAGCTAATGTTTTAATAGAGACCTCATTTTTCTTTTTCGAAAGAAACCATTTTGGGAGGCTGGTTGTTCCAGGTCATGGTTCCCTTTAAAAGGTTTTTCGAAACGAATGAAAGTTTGAACGACAATAATATGTTGGCGTCTCCGCTTAATCCCCTGCAATTACGGTCTCGCGGGTAGAAATTGGTTCGGGTAATCATGTATTTGAAAAATAGATTTTTTCCGTCACGCCTGACCGGGATACGTGTATAGTTCCTGGCGACAACGTCTTTAAAACCGCCCTTGTACCAGGCTGGCAGGCAATACGTGACCACGGTATAAACTCCCGCCTCGACCTGGCCGCGATCGACCCAAAAGTCTATATTCATATAAGCAAGGTTAAGGCCCTTTTTTGCGTGCCATTTGCCTTCAAGCGAATTAATCCACTCGTTTTTCTTTTTGGCCTCCGCTTCCCGCAGGGCCTTCTGAAGCAGCTCTTTGGCGCGCTTATCCTGTTTATACTCCAATTTGTAAATAAGCCCCTTTACCTCTTCGGCATCAGGGGCGTTCGGGGCAAGTTTTAGATACTTTTTCAGGTTTTCTATGGCCACGTAATAATAGCCCTGATGCCCTTGTATTTTGCCCAGGTTGTAGTAAGCTTCCGCCCAGTTGGGCGCCAGCTTCACGGCCTTGCTGAATTCTTCAATGGCATCATCATAATCAGCCGGAGTTTTTGCGGTCTCTACCGCGGCCATGCCCCGCATGAAGTGCCGCCGCGCCTCTTCAGGAATGGTTTGCGCGTACACCTGACCGACAATGAATACCATCATTACAACCGATAACAGCAGGCTGGCCTTTAAAACCACACGTCGTAACATCTTTCTTCTCCTGTTTAATTTTATTTCGGCAGGGGCGGAGGCGTGCTCAACCTGGTCTTGCCGGCACATTTCTCCATGCACCTGTCCGAATAATTATCAAGACAATGCTCAAGACACTTCATTTCCTTCATCGCCTCTCTCATCCTGAAGGAAAGAGACGATACCTCCCGGGCGTATTTTTCATTTTCCCTGGTGAGCCTGTTGATGGAAAACCAACTGTAACAGATCGAGGCAAGATCGGCATATGTGGAACCGATCATCCTGGCGTGCTGGAAAAGGTTTCCTCCAGGGACGTCTTTCTCTACGATCTCCAGTAAATCACTCGTCAAAATAAGCGCGTTCAGGTATTTTTCCGCATTGTCATCGGTTGCCAGGAGTCCGGCGAAGTCACCTTCCGCCAGGCCCAGCTTCACCACTTTTTCGAACTGCTTGGGGTCAATCCGTCTTCCTCCCAGTTCTTTGGCAAGCCACCTTCTTATCTTTGGATCAGAAGAGCGGGTTATGCGTTCAAGTTTTCCAAAAGCGTCTTTCCGGACGCCCTTGAGAGACCCGAAGAGATTTTTTTCAATGAACAGCCCCAGGACATAATCTTTCGAATTGTCCAGCACGTTGCGGTATGACTCATCGACCGTGTTTTGCCATGTCTCGAACTCGGAAGAGTTTGTCATGAGCGTTCGTGAGAACTGCCTTAAAAGGGTCTGGATACCCATCACTTTCCACTGAAGCTCAAGTATCCTTTCTCTCGCCTCCTGAATTTGCTTCTCGGTATAAGCCCTTGGCGCGGCCGACCCTGCCCGGACAGTCCCGGCGCCCTTAAGCTTGAGCAGTGATTCTGAAGACGCTGACGACTTCAGCTTCAGACCATGAGAGCTCACGCCTTTCATGGTCCCGAGCAATTCCATCTTGTTTTTCTCGAATTCAAGACGGCGTTCAGCCTCTTTCCTTTGTTCTTCTTTTTGCTGTTCTTTTGCCCGCCTTAGTTCTTCATTTTCCCGCCTCTGTTGTTCCTTGAGTGCGCGCCGGTATTCCCGGTCATTATTATATGACGGGGTTGTTCGTCTTGGCCGCGCAGCCGGGGCCCGTGATGGGGCCGCGGCAGGGGAATCGTACCCGACACAGCTTGAATGCATCACCTCGAACTGGGGCCGTGATGTTCTGTATTTCTCGCATTCTGCACACGTGGCAAAGTTTCCCCGGCGCCTGTTTTCGCCTAAGTACAGGACCCTTGCCGCTGTCTCATCGTATTCAATCTGCCACTCGGCATAAACAGTGCCCGACACGAAAAAAACCAGTGCCATTGCCAAGAGCAGTTTTATAAATTCGGCTCGTTTCATAATATTGTATTCTCTCCGTCAAGGTCTTAATCTCGGGCATAGACCTCGTCTAATAATTAAGGGGGAATAATAATGACCGTATGCCCTGTTATGCAACCACAATTTCACACTCCGCCTCATATTCAGTGTCTTTTTCAGTCTATCAGTGCATACAAAATTGATCGAAAGATATAATACTGCTCTCTCAAATAGGATGCTATTAAAAAACCCTTGCCCGTCGTTCAACACGGGCAGCCGGATTTGATGAAATTGGTTTCCTAGCCGCCTTTTCTGCGGTCAAGAAATTTTTTCATATAAGTCATCGGTTCATCCGTTTCATAAGCCCTGGCATAGACCCAAAATCCGCGATTGGTTTTATGTGAGTTTGTGGTTTGCGTTTTTTAGTGGC
>CAZVRN010000199.1:0-6329 GCA_964629485.1 uncultured Thermodesulfobacteriota bacterium
AAGGTGAAGGGGCAAAAAATTCTCATGATTGATCATAATATGTGGTTCGTGAGACCGCAACTGGCGAAGCCTGTTCCCATTACCCCGCGTCAGAAGCTGATCGGGGCGGCTAATTATGGAGATGTCGCAGCCACGAATTACTCGGATGATTATGAAGTCAAGTCATTGAGCGATGAGATGTTTAACGGTGAACAATGTTACCTGTTTGACCTCAAGGCCATCACCAAGAAAGCAACTTATGACCGTATCAAGTACTGGATATCCCGGAAACGTCTGGTCGGGCTCAAGGCGGAGTATTATACTGTTTCCGGTAAAATGCTGAAATCCGCTTTGTTCGAAAGCGCGCATCAGATTAAAGTCGGGGATGAAATTCGTCCCTTCATTTCGAAGATGTTCATCCGGGATGCCCTGGTGAGTGAGAATGTGACAACATTGACTTTTTCCAAACCTAAATTCGTAAAAGTTTCTGATGCAACCTTTGACCTGAACCTGCTCATGCTTAGGTGAAGGACATCATGCCCGGTTTCAGGGAAGGGAGATTTTTTAATGCAAAATCCATGTTCATGGGGATTGTACTCTCTGCCTTATGCTTCATTTACTTGATTCAGCCCGGGGATGCCGCCGCCCAGGAAACAAACGCAGCAAGCCCATCTTTAAGCGCCCTGGCCGGGGAACTGCGCGAAGGATACAGTTATGTCGGCAAAATCCTTATTTATGGCAGCTACGCCATACCCAGTGACTCCACCCAGAATCCCAATAATGATTTTCAAAAAATCCCCAGCTTCACGGCTAACTTTTCTCTTAGGCCGGATTTTTATCTCCACTTTCGCCGCCTGAGATTCATAATGAAGCCCCGCCTGACGGCCCGATGGTCACGATGGGAAGTCGGAAGCTTGGAAGGGGAATCCAATTCAGAAACAGACAGTTTTGTCAACGAATGGCTCATGAGCCTGGAATTGCCCGAGGATATTTTTCTCTCCTACGGCCGGGAAAACCTTCAATGGGGTCCATCCTATCTTCTCTCTCCCTCAAATCCTTTCTTCCGGGACAACGGCCGCGCCAACCCCTGGCGGGAGGTGGCAGGCATGGACTTCGCCCGCCTTGTCTGGGTGCCCAGTCCGAACTGGAGTTTTTCGCTGATTGCCAACCTGGGTGAAGGGAGGCAGAAATTCATTAGTGAAGACATTGAAATCCCGCAGATTATCTGGCGTATAAATGAATTGCAACCGGGCCTCATTGAACAGGTGAATTATCTCTTTGAAGAATTCGAGAAAACATACGCCTTCAAGGCGGACTATACGGGATATCGAAAGTATCTGACTTTTATTGCCTCTTATCGTGAAAAGGATCGGCTTCGCCTGAATGGATTTGCCGGATGGACGGTCTCGAATGCGCTTCTTGTTTACGGCGAAGCCAGTCTCGCTCAGGGGAGCAAGGCTCTCTATCCGGTTCAGCTAGGCACGGTCGAAGACGCTGACTTGCCGGTTATTGCACTCAGTCCCACCCGCGAGAACAGCTATGCCCTCGAACTGCTCCTGCTTTTAGGAGGCTCGTACACCTTTGAGTCCGGCTCTACCATTACGGCGGAGTATGTCTTAAATACCGAGGGATACACGAATAACGAAACGAGCCTGTATCTCGAATTACGCCGCCAGGCTTCTCTGGCCTATTCAGTGCCGGGCCAGGTTCAAGATTTGGCGGGGTTTGCCTTGACCAAGATACTCGATCCCGGCCTGAGGACCTTGCGCAAACATTATCTTATGTTACAGTATACAAAACCCGAGATAAGGGATATCATCAATGTCGCGCTGCGCTGCACGCTGAATATGGAAGACTTGTCAAGCCAGTTCATATACACGGTCCAGGTTGATTTGTCAGACTACACGGAATTGTTTTTTTTAGGAACCGTCGGTTTGGGGAGAGAGAATACGGAATTCACTTCTTCGGTGGATTCCGCCATAATGGTCGGCTTGCAATTTACCTTTTAAAAACAGAAGGCGGGTTGACCCCGCAGAGGGAATAAATTCGCCGATCATTATTAAAGGGGATTTTATTTCATGATAAATTATTGGGGGAGGACATCTGTATGGGCCTGCTGGATGGAAAGACGGCTTTGGTTTCCGGTGTCGCTAATAAAAAGAGTATTGCCTGGGGTATTGCAAGATGTCTGCATGCCCACGGAGCCCGTCTCGCGTTTACCTGCCATCCGACCAACCTTCGACGCGTGAAGAAACTCGCGCCGCAAGTGGATTCCGATATCATTATCCCGTGTGACGTGACAAAGGATGATGAGATAGGCCGGCTCTTCGATCAAGTCGCAGCCGTGTTTGAAGGCAGGCTGGATATCCTGATTCACTCTGTAGCCTATGCCTTTATTGATGACCTCGGCGGGGAGTTCATCAGAACTTCAAGGTCCGGCTGGAATCTCGCCCTGGAGGTCAGCGCTTACTCACTGGTCGCTTTTGCTCAAAATGCCCGTCCCTTGATGAAGGCAGCCGATGGCGGGGCAATCATAACCATGACTTTTTATGCGAATCATGTAGTGCCCGGCTACAACATCATGGGCGTGGCCAAGTCGGCCCTTGAAACATCAGTCCGCTACCTTGCCTACGATCTCGGGCCGGAGAACATCCGCGTAAACGCTGTTAATCCCGGGCCTATACCAACAATCTCTTCCCAGATCATCGAGGATTTCAGCACCACGCTGAGCATGATGGAGGAGCGTGCCCCCATGCTGCGCAACGTTACCCCTCAAGACGTGGGTGACACAGCCGTCTACCTCGCTTCAGATTTATCGTCCAAAGTGACAGGGGCGATTATTAACGTGGATGCGGGCATGAATATCATGTGCCCCCCGACCAAAATTCACCGGTGGCTGGGGAAAAAGGCAAAGCCCGGAAACAGCCGCCAGAGACCCTGACCTAGACATGTCCGAGGGCGTCCACTATATTTCGCCGGGCCGCGCGCCTGGCCGGGACGAGAGAGGCGGTCAAACAAAGGAGCAGGAGAAAGAAAAAAATGTAAGTCATTGCTCCGGGCAGATACTCGATCTGGATGACGACCCGGCTGGTCATGCTTGGCGGAATCCAGGTAGGTTTTAATACGCCGGTGAGGCCTTGAATCAAAACCGTTAAAAAGAAGCCGGCGATTGATCCAAAAATACCGAGCAAAACACTTTCCACGGCAAAGAGCAGCACCACCCCTTTGCGCTTGAGCCCCAATGCGCGCAGGGTCCCTATTTCCCGTGTCCTTTCAATGACCGTCATTCCCATGGTGTTCATCACGCTGGTTATGACGATAAAAAAGACAATTATAAACAGAAATAAAAATATGATGTCGAACATGTCTTTTACGTTTCTATACCAACGGCTCATTTCCTCCCAGGTCTTGACCTCAACATCAAGCCCCTGCGCCGCGAAAGCGGTTTCCAGTCGATCGCGAATGGCACCGGTTCGTTTTGTCTGAGACAACAAAACGGTTATACGGTCGGCGCCCTGGGTATCATAGAGTTTTTGGGCGAAGCGGAAAGGAACAATCATGAATTTATCATTCATGGCAGACGAACTGGCGTCAAACAGGTTGAAGACCTCCAGGTCAAGGGCGTTCATCTGGCCTTTTAAAGTGCTGGTGAAGGCAACCGCGGTGGAGCCCGTCTTCAGAGCAAGGAGGCGAGCCAGCCCTCGCGCCATACCCACGCCGTAAATCTTCTCATCATCAAGCTTTCTCCCCTTGATACCCTCGCCCTTATTTTTAACGGTTGTCATGCTGATGCGGTTCAGGAACATATCTATCACGGAGGGAGTAATTCCCTGGGCGATAAAAACGGTCGAGATGCTTCCATTGGTGACAATTCCGGAAATCCTGAGCTGCGGTGTCGCCAGGATCACCCCCGGCGTCTTGAGGCAGATTTCACGGATGGTCTTTATTTCCTCCCGGCTCAGGATGTAGCGCGCCGGGTCCAGCTTGCCTTTTTCCAAAAAACCTTTTTTGAAAACGCTGAGATGCCCCTGGAAGTCCGCGTAGATCGCCACCTCCCGGTTTCCCTTGTACATGTACTTCATAAAGCCGGCACTCAGGCTGACCGAGGCAAAACCCAGGGCAATGGCCAGGGCCGTGATGACAGAACGCCGTCTATTCTTGGTCAAGTTTCTGAAAGCTATTTTAACCCAGGCTGTCATGGAAGCCTATTCCCTTCATCTGGCATTCATCATCAGCCGCCCGCCTTAAACCCCGCCAGCGCCTAAATTCGTGTCGCCGTTAGAAGCCATCTCAAAAAAGTTTATTTGCCCTAACTCAATCAAATAGAAACATTGCAGTGTACTTGCTGAATATGCCTTTGAACCCGGTTCAGCCCGGCAAGGAAGATGACATGAAAAACCTTATCCCTCATATCATTCAGCCATCTGTTTTTCAAGAGAAAATGAGCTCCCTCGCGGCCCGGGACGTGCTGCCCGGGCCATACTTCATTAAGCCTTGACCCCCGGGCCTGTTTTACCTATACTCCCTCTCTGAAAGAGCGTATTTTTATCACTCACCTAAAGACGATGACACGCGGCGGGATCCTTAAGGGGGAACCCATGGTCAAACAGCACCAGAAGGCTGTGCTTGTAACCGGCGCTTCCACAGGCATCGGCCGATCCATCGCCTTGCTTCTCGACCGGTCGGGATACCGGGTCTTTGCCGGGGTTCGTAAAGAAGAGGACGCTGAAAAGCTCCGGCAAGACGCTTCCGGACGCCTGAGGCCGCTCATGCTGGATATCACGTCAGAAGACGACATAAAGGAAGCGGTCAAGACCGTAGAGCTGGAACTCGGCCCTGATCAAGGCTTATCGGCCCTGGTGAACAACGCGGGGATCGCGGCCGCCGGACCGCTGGAGTTTCTGCCGTTGGACCGGATCCGGCAGCACCTGGAAGTCAATGTCATCGGACAGATCGCCATGATCCAGGCCTTTCTTCCCCTTCTCCGTCTCGGCCGCGGCCGGATCATACAGATCGGATCGGGCATCAGGGGCATGCCCGTGCCTTTTCTCGGGGCCTACGTCTGCTCAAAGGCCGCCATGGCCGCTGTCTTGGACACCTTCCGGCGCGAGCTCCGCCTATGGAAAATACCTGTTTCCGAGATCTTGCCCGGAATCATCAAGACGCCCATGTGGGAGAAGTACCCGCATGAAGCCGATGATCTGCAGTCCCTGATGCCAGCCTATGCCCAAAAGCAGATTCAGGCATTTGGTTCCGGCCGCAGGCTCTTTGAGGGCCTGGGAAAAAGAGGACATCCGCCCGAGAGCGTGGCGCGGGTTGTGCTGCGCGCCCTGAGGGCCCGCAAGCCTCAAATCCGTTATTTTACGGGCATGGACGCCTTCGGCGCGATGCTCCTTCCGAGGCTCCTGCCGGATCGCGCCCTGGATTGGATAATAGATTTCGTTTTGAAAAGGCGCAGCTAACCGCTGTTTCTTAACGCGGCCGGCGAATATTTGAGGCTGACAACAACCCCGGCTAAGGCATGAAGTTTTCAAAGCAGCCTTTATTCGGGGTTCCGGGCTGAAGCCGCGGGCTTCTCTGTTTCCGGGGCGCCTTTGTCAAACCCAAACCGTTCAAAAATATCCTGGAAATCTTTCAGAATTTGTTCGCGGGAAAAACCGAACTGCTCCAGGGTGTACCGGTGCTGACTTCGAAATTTTTTCTGCCGCACGTCTTCCTGGTCCAGAATCTTGAGGAACTCCTCACTCATCCGGTAGCCGAACTTCTTATAAAAATTCTTAACTGTCTGGCTCGGCCGCTCAAGCAGGTCATCGTGAACCACCAGCTCGTAAGTTGATTCATCGGCTTCCGCGAAGCGCGAGAGCGGGTAGTCGTACATCGCCCTGACCGTCCGGTAAGCCCACTCCTGATGAGGAAAGCCTTCCTTCATGCCCCCTAATTTTAAGAATCTCTGCGCGGTATCCAGCATGGACGGAACCGCGTCAAGCGGATTTCTGACCGTGTAAATCAGGCGGCAGCCGGGGAAGTATTGGTAGAGGCTGTCAATCCTGAAGCAGGCGAAGGGCGCCTTGGAGAGCAGGTTCCGCCGCCCCCCCTTGAAGTAGGCCTGTCGCTTGATGCAGGCGTGATAGAATTTCATGATACGGTCCCGGTCCCTTGGGCCCGCCTTCTGGTCAAAGTACAACAGCCACTCCAATTCGCCGGCGTAAACGAACCAGAGCAAGGCCAGCGTGGAAAAGGTATGAGCGGTCAGCTTATCGTCTTCTTCCGGTTCGAAGAGACTCATCTTGTGAATCGTGGCGTAATATTCTCCGAGTCCCAAGGCCTCCTGTTTTTTAAGCGCCGCAGCC
>CAZVRN010000200.1:0-6319 GCA_964629485.1 uncultured Thermodesulfobacteriota bacterium
CCTGAAGCCGTGGATTTCTATGAAAAAGTCCTTGAAGTAACAAAGGACCGATTGAAAAAGGGCAAACACGTACTTCCCGAAGAAAGAATTCGCGTTCTTTTTATCTATACTTTTTTCTACTTCGATACATCTATTTATTCCTGGTTCCAGGAGGAAATAGGTGTGTCTTACCTTATGGATGTGCTTTCGGCCTTTGACTTCAATCCGCACATTGATACGTCGAGCGTGGACAGTATGCTCTACGGGCTGGCGGAAGAGATGTTTAATCTGCCCATGACCCGCCAACTTGCCGGGAGTTGGGATATGGATGCGAATTGGCTTTGGGACGCCCTTTATTACGCCAAAACTTATAAGGCCGATTGCTGTGTTTTTTCCGGGCACCTGGCCTGCAAACAGGCTTGGGGAATATACAGGCTTGTTAGTGATGGCATAAAAAAGGAATTGGGAATTCCGTCTCTCAGGCTGGAAGGCGATGGCTGGGATTCGCGAATTACACCAATGTCAGTCATCAAGGAACAGCTTGAAGAATTTTTTGAAACGATAATGTGAGGCGAGTGAAGATGATTGTAGCTGGATGTGACGTCGGCTCCCTGACCGCCGAGGCTGTGGTCATGGAAAATGGAACGATTCTGGGTTCAGAGATTATTCGGGTGCGGCCAAAACCGGAGCAATCAGCCAGGGACGTTATGGATACGTTGCTCAAGAGGCTGAACCTTACATATGAGGATCTTGATTACTGCGTGAGCACCGGATATGGGCGTGAAACCATCTCTTTTGCTGATGATAATGTGAGCGAAATTTCCTGCCACGGCCGGGGCGCTCACTGGCTTGTCCCGTCCATCAGAACTGTAATTGATGTCGGCGGGCAGGATTGCAAGGCCATCAAGGTGGATAAGGACGGTTTTCTTGATGATTTTGTTATGAACGATAAATGCGCCGCCGGGACCGGAAGATCCCTGGAACTCATGTCCGAGGCCCTTGGGGTGGATGTCTCACAACTGGGCCCGCTTTCCATGGATTCTTCAGAGATAATTACCATAACCAGCCAGTGCAGTATTTTCTCGGAAATGGAGATCATGCATTACCTTTGCGAGGAGAGGAACGCAGCTGATATCGCCGCAGGCATTAATGAGGCCATGGCCCGTCGCGTTAAGATGCTGGTTGGCAAAATAGGCGTTACAGATGCAGTGGGCATAACCGGCGGCGTTTCAAAAAACATCGGCGTGGTAAAAAATCTTGAAAAAATGTTGGGTAAGGAATTCGTGGAATTCCAGGAAGATCCCCAGATTATAGGTGCTCTTGGAGCAGCCGTTTTCGCGGCTGAAAAGGTTAGGGGTTAAATATGAGGCATCAACGAAAAGGAGTGAATGGAATTGGTATTCGCAGGATGTGACTTAGGTGCGGTTGCGGCAAAGATGGTCCTTCTTGAAAACGATGATATTCTGGCCGTTGAAACATTGCCTTACAAGAATCTTCCAAAGCAGGCTGCTGCTGAGGTTATGGAAAAGATATTGTCGCGAGTTGGTCTAAAATCGGATCAGATTGACTATTCCATAGCCACGGGTTTTGGGAGAAAAGCGATTTCTTTTGCGGACGGCAACGCCCTGGAGGTCGTTTGTCTTAATCGGGCCATTCAATGGATGAACCCGAAAGTCCGAACGGTCATTTGCGCGGGCGGGCAAAGCATACGGGCTTTCAATATCGGCGATGACGGCAAAATAAAGGATTCCACGAATAATGAAAAATGCGCCGCCGGAACAGGTAAATTCATTGAGGTTATGGCCAAGGCCCTTGAACTGAACCTTGATGAAATAAGCCGGATTCCTTTCGAGGCCGTGGACCCTGTTTCCATTACCAGTCAGTGCGGGGTGTTTGCGGAAAGTGAAGTCATCACCTATGTTAATGATGGAAAGGCCAGAGCAGACATCGCCGCCGGAATCAGCCGTTCTGTGGCCAGCAAGGTCTCTTCCTTGGTAAGAAGAATCAATGTAGCTGAAGAGGTAGCCTTTGTGGGCGGAGTGGCTAAAAACAGCAGTGTGGTCAGCGGGGTTGAAAAGGAATTGGGATTGAAACTGGCTGAACTGGATATCGATCCCCAGATCGTCGGAGCCCTTGGCGCTGCGCTTATGGCCAGGGAAAAATATAACGCGGCGAAATAATATTGGAGTCGCTTGGTTCCCGGGCAGGATATCGTTTTTGGGGGGATGCTTGTTCGCCGCAGGGGCTGATTTTGAGTATGTGACAGGATAATATGAGGTTGATTATTACAAATTCGCAAGGATTTGTTTAGCGGCCATTACTGCAGGCGAATTATCCGGGAGCTGCAGTAAAGGTTTGGCCTGCATATCAAAACGGGTGATGTTATTATCCTCGGGAATAACCCCAAAAAGTTTAAGCCCTGTTTGGGCTATATGTTCATCTAATTCAGTTTCGCTGTCGCGTACCCGGTTCAGCACCAATCCCATTTTATTATATTTTATAATTTTGTGTGACTCTATGACACTTCGGATGAGAGACGCCGTCTGAAGGCCTCGCATGGACATATCAGAAACGATAACCGTTGTGTCAACGCTTCGGATAACCTGGCGGCTAATCTGTTCCACACCTGCCTCACCGTCAATAAGAATGGAGTCAAAATGCCGGCTTAATGTTGAAATGCCATCTCGGAGCAGATCATTTACCGGGCAGTAACAGCCCAGCGATTCAGGCCTGCCCATGACGAGCAGGCTGAACTTTTCGGTTTCGGTGAGCGCTTCCAGGAGCATATAATCAAGCGAGTGGGCGAGCTGATATTTCTTTGAGGTTTTGGCGGATCGAGCCTCTTTTATAATTCCCTCGCGAATATCATTAATCGTTTTCCCGGCATTTATTCCAAGAACCGGAGCGAGATTCATGGTCGGGTCCGCATCAATCAACAGCAGACGTTTCCGGCCGGCTTGGATGAGATATTTTGCCATGAGGGCCACCAGGGCGGTCTTTCCGCTGCCGCCTTTTCCGCATACCGCGATTAATTTCTTCTGTGTTTCTACATCGCTCATGATAACTTCACTTATATTAATGGCTTATTAGCGCTTTCAAGTTAGAGGGAGCCTCTGCATCAGCCTCATTCATTACCAGCTTCCGCGCCAAATGAGATGACGCGGTCACCTTTGCGAATTTTTATAACATCACGGATACTGTCACATACCGGCCTTTCCGGGCAGACATCGCAGTCGAGCGATGCTGTGCACTCATAGGTTTCATCATCAGCGAGTTCGAATTTTAACAGCTTTTGCAGACTTTGACGAGCGGGTTCAACAATTTCATTAAGCTCTGAGATGTACTCCCGGCTGCTGGTAACGAAAAATATTTCCGCTCCGCTGATATCCTGAAATTCAAAATTTAGCGCTTCGATAAGCCTTGCTCCAAGTTCATATAGCGAGAACCCGGAATGGGCCGCTTTTTTGCTGATGCGTGACCAAATCAGATTCGGCATGCTTCGAACCATGTATCCGTCGTGCTGAACAGATGTGTGCAGATATCTGTCCATTTTTACCGAGATATCTCTGACATTGCTTTTACAGCAGGCAAGGGTGATCTGGGCGAATGGGGCAGTCTCGGTTTTTATATCAGGAATATCAGGTCCGGCCAGTGTGATGCGGCCGTTTTCTACAAGGGCCGGGTCACGTGTCGGCAGATTCGCGTAGCAGGAGCCCTTCGAGGGATGCCCCAGCTCCAGCCTGGTATCTTCTTTTAAAATAATGGTGGTTTTTGCGTCGGCGCGATTGAGCGCCTCGGATGCGGCCCGCGATTTTCCCGCAGACACGGGCGCATAAAATTTTGAGATATTAGTTTCTTTCTCCTTCTGGAGAAACCATTGTTTGATATTTCTTATAGTGTCGTCGAAAATATCCATTATTAGTAATCGCTAAAGATAAATTCAGTTTTATGAAATATCCGAAGACTGATTATTGTTAACATAAATTTTATCATTTCCGCAAATTTTATTACAGATGAAAGTGGTTTTAATCTGAATCCGGTCCGTTTTTTCGTCAGCCACAAGCTCTTGGGCCCATTCGGAGTCTCAAGTGAGCTTTATCCTGAGGCGCAATGGCAAAGATGTGGCGGCCATGCTTGAGGCGATCCACGCCCAAGAGGACAAGAAGGCGGTCAAGATTGTACAAAAAACGGACCGTTATTCCAAACGGGGTAAAAGCCTCAGCTCCGGGCACGTATAATGCCTCTTCGTTTACCTCTTCAATTAAAGGTGTCCTCAAAAAAGTTGATATCCCGGCAGCAGTGATTCCACCCCATCTGGTTGGCATAATATTTTTCCTCCTTTAGTCGGTGTGCTGTTATTCATAATTTTTAATTGGGGTTAGCATCATTAAATATAAAGAAAAAACGTCTCAATAGTTGGAATTGCTTTGAAAGTTGCGTATTTTGAGACAGGGATAATTTACTTTAGCCCGGAAACGAAACAGCCTCCACCGGAAGCCCTGCTATCATTATTTTGCGGGTTGGTGCTGGTATTGGGAATCCTGCTAGTATGGCGCACGTCATGGAGGAACATTGGCCATGTCGAATCTGCCAGACCGCCGCAGTTGGTGCCGATTGCATACAGAATATCGTTTACCGCACTATAGATTGTCCCATCTGGTCCGATAGTCAGCGAGGAAGTCGGGCTGCCTTCAGGGTACTCAAGAAACCATTCCTGCTGGCCCTGGGCGTTTAAGGCGTATAGCTTGCCGATGCTGCCTCCAGAGCCGTTATCGCAGGCGCCGTTAATAAAAATCGTCCCATCAGCCCCCACGGCCGGGGACCCTTTTACATGGCATCCGGTTGCGAAACTCCATTGAAATATCCCTTCCGGATTGACGGCGTGGAGCACGCCGTCGTTTGATACAACATAGATTGTTCCAAACGAATCTATAACCGGAGACAATACCACCCCCGCTCCAAGGGCGATTGACCATTTTAAACTGCCATCCGCCTTGATGGCGTAGAGGTTTCCGTCCCATGAACCAGCGTAAATAGTGCCATCCGCCCCAATGGCGGGTGAATAAACAGGCAAGCCGATTAAGCGCTTCCAATATTCAGAGCCGTCAGGATTGATGGCATAGAGATAGTTGTCAATTCCATTATCTGGCGAGTAAGAACCCAGGTATATTGTCCCGTCTGAGCTAATAGCCGGGGATGATATGACGCTGTCTCCGGCGGCGAATGTCCATTTCAAATCACCGCTGGGATCGACTGCGTAGAGGTTTCCATCCCATGAACCAATATAAATGGTGCCATCCGCCCCAATGGCGGGAGAGGATGAATTTACACCGCCTATCTCGGTATTTACCCATTTCTGAGTCCCGTCCTCCGGATTGACCGCGTACAGCCTGCCGGCTGTGGGGCTGATATAGGAGCCAAAATAGATCGTTCCATCCGAGCCTACAGCCGGAGAAGATAGTATGCTTGACCCCGCGTTGAAGATCCATTTCGGTTTTCCATCAGACGTCGTAATCGCGTACAGCTTGTTGGTCGGGCTGCCTGTACCGATATAAATAGTCCCGTCAGCTCCAATTGCTGGTGAAGATATGTTCAAATCACTGAGCGAAACACTCCATTTTAGAACCCCTTGGTCAGCAGCATTCGCCAGGCTTCCGAAACAGTAAATCGATATAAAAATTAAAATAAACAGGCACAGTTTTCCCAGAACTTTTCCGCACATGATCATCTTTCGGTTGAGTGTCATTACAAGTTTGAAAAAACAGCACGCGCGTGAAACACATGTTCCCCGGATCGCAACTGCGGATTATTCTCCTATAATCTTTACTAGGACTCTTTTTTTCCTTCGTCCGTCGAATTCACCGTAGAAAATCTGCTCCCATGTTCCGAAATCAAGCCGCCCCTTTGTCACGGCCACAACTACTTCACGCCCCATGATCTGGCGCTTCAGATGGGCGTCGGCGTTATCCTCCCCCACATTATGGCGATACCGGGAGACCGGTTCATGCGGGGCCAGTTTTTCCAGCCAGGCATCATAATCGTGATGCAGGCCGGATTCGTCATCATTGATGAAAACAGAAGCCGTAATATGCATCGCGTTTACAAGGCAAAACTAATTATGGTATTCAGTATCAGGTTAAGGGGAAATTGTAGCCAAATAGAGTTTAAGCCTTTCCTTCATCAACGGCATATGAATTTAGCCAGATTATGCACAATCTCCATAATGTCATTTTGTCGGAGTTATGTTAATTTACGACCCGTCTCCCGTCAAGCTATTCTTCGTATTTCATCTTGAAATTCGGCAGATTGTGTCCTATAACAAATTCCATAGTTGATCGGT
>CAZVRN010000201.1:0-3160 GCA_964629485.1 uncultured Thermodesulfobacteriota bacterium
ATGCAATATCGAAGTGCCAGAATAAAAGGCGGAACTTATTTTTTCACAGTTCTGACGTATCAAAGAAAAATATTCTATATCCGCCGAAAAATATAGTGAATGTGCCGGGTTTTGTTTCGCTCTACCCTACCTACCTGACTAAGGGAGGCATTTATGTCAAAATCGGAAAAACCAAATATTGTATTCATCCTTTCTGACGACCAGGGCGTCTGGGCCGCAGGTTGTTACGGCAACCCGGAAATCCGCACACCGAACATCGACCGCATTGCAGCAACCGGAGTACGGTTTGAGAATTTTTTCGTCTCCGTCCCCGTATGCTCGGCCAGCCGGGCATCCTTTCTTACAGGCCGTATTCCGTCGCAGCACGGTGTACACGATTTTTTAACCGGCAAGGCCGATATCGGTCCCGATGCGAAATCGTTTCTCGATGATGAAATCTGTTACACCGATGTCCTGTCCGAACACGGGTGGACCTGTGGTCTTTCCGGCAAATGGCACCTGGGCAACAGCGCTCTTCCGCAGCATGGGTTCTCCCACTGGTTTGCCCATCCGCACGGTGCAGGCAAATATATGGATCAAGAAATGATTCGCAACGGTGTAATGGAAGTTGCTCCGGGGTACGTGACCAATGCCATTACTGACGATGCTTTGGCCTTTATCGATGCCCACGCCGCAGATGACAGTCCGTTTTATCTCAGCGTTCACTATACGGCACCGCATTCCCCTTGGACCGGACACCCCCGGGATATTGTCGACTCCTACGACGACTGCCCGTTTGACTCCTGCCCGCAGGAAGAACGCCATCCATGGGCGATCGTACCCCGCAATGTAGATCTGACCAGGGCAGACCCGACCACATTAGGTCTGAGTAACAATCTGGGCAACCGCGAAAGTCTCAAAGGTTATTTTGCTGCAGTAACCGCCATGGATCTCGACATAGGACGTATCCTGGACAAACTCGAAGACAAAGGCTTGCGCGATAACACCCTGGTCGTTTTCGTTTCGGACAATGGGTATTCGTGCGGTCATCATGGCTTTTGGGGTAAAGGCAACGGAACCAACCCGGTCAACATGTATGAAAACTCCATCAAAGTGCCCTTTGTCGCCTCCCATCCAGGTGTCATTCCAAAAGGCATCGTGCAGTCGGCCATGGTCTCTGCTTACGACTTCATGCCGACCCTCTTGGATTACGTTAATCTCCCATTACCCGACACCAATCTGCCTGGTCAATCTTTCTTGCCTGCCTTGAAGGATGAACGGGTTGCGGGACGTGATGCTGTCGTCATTTATGATGAGTATGGTTACTGCCGCATGATTCGTACAACAAACTGGAAATACATCCACAGGTATCCTGACGGCCCAAACGAACTTTACGACCTGATTAATGATGCGGATGAACGTCAAAACCTGGTCGATGATCCGGCACAGGCCCAGCGCATCAAAAACCTCAGGGATCAGATGGAAGCCTGGTTCAATAAATATGTTATCGCCGACAAAGACGGCATTGCATGTGATGTCGGCGCCGGTCAACATCGCCCTATCGGTGCAGGTTGGGAAGACGGAACAGATGCTTTTGTTTTTGCCGCAATGGGGGGATCAGCTAAGTTTCGCAGGCAGCAGGAATAAGAGCTCTGGTTATTCTGCCAATTCGGCTAAACTCATCCCGGCGCAAATTATTATCCGGTGACGGGTCATGTTGCCTTTACTTTCTATTTTCTTGATTTAGGAAGGCACATGACCCTTTTTTTGTCAATCAGTCAACTCAACCGGGTTCTTCATAATGCCCGAGAAAAACTTTCCACCTGCTTTAAAATTCGTTTTTCTGGCTGCGGATTTCCTCTCGCTGTTTTTGAAAGATATAATGCACGATAGAGTCCTGATCTTCGGGCAGGATGTCGGTAAAGATAACGCCGACTTTATTTAGCCTCTTCTTCGTCCCTGGAACCATATATTCAGCCTGTCTTACCACTTTCGCGGCAATATCCATACTTCGATGGGACTGTGAAGGCAGTACTAATCCGATTTCAAGCAAAGCGTCTTCCGGTAATGTGTCGGATGTGACAAAACATAGCCCTTCCGCGGAAATATCGGTCGTCCTGGCTTGATGCTGGTAAACTTTTCTGCCGATTTTTTCGCTCAACAGTTCGATAAGATAATCAAGTTTTTCATTCATATGAATCAGAAGAGCTTCAAACGGGTCATTTGCGTTCAAGTCCTGGATAGAGTCCGGTTTTTTAAATATTGCCGAAGCCGGGTTTTTCTCGCGGATATAGCAAGTTGCGTCTTTAAGAACATTGTAACTCAGGACGCTTTCCAAAGGCATCCGTATTTCTTTACGATCCTCCTCTTTTTCAGGCATGAGAAACTTCCTTTAACCGATGGTGTTGAGGTTTTAATTTAAGATCCTTAGTGGTGCGGATGGTATTTCGCCCATCTTCTTTGGCCCGATATAACGCTTGGTCAGCTAGATTGATCAGATCGCTGGACTGTTTGACCAGGGGAATGTCTGTTGCGGCCAGTCCCTGGCTGATGGTCAGCTTATGGTGATTTTCTGTAACCGGTATCTCGGTCTCTGTTAGTTTTCTTTTGATACGCTTAGCCAAAAGAAAGGCTTTTTCCGGCGGTGTATCCGGAAGAATAACGGCGAACTCGTCTCCCCCGTATCTGGCCGTAATATCGGTTTCCCTCGTACAATCGGCTATTACCTGTGCTGCGGTTCTTAGAACTTTGTCACCGGTTTGGTGTCCGAATCGGTCATTGACAGTTTTGAAACAGTCCAGATCGAGCATGATCAGTGACATCGGCCTCCGGTGGCGTAAAACTCTTTTAAATTCCTGGTCAAGCCTTGCTTCAAAAGCCCTTCGATTAAAAAGACCGGTCAGCGGATCGCGATTAGCCATTTGCAGGGCCGCTTCATGCTGGTGGGAGTTGCGGAGGGCCTGGGCGGCTTGCATGGCCACGCTTTCAAGAAGCAGCATCCGGTCCGCGTCAACTTTCGGTTTCTTATGGAAATAGAGAGCGAGGAGTCCATATTTTTCGGCCGACACGACCAGGGGAAGTATTATCTGGTGCGGAGGTCGGCAGGAGAGCCTTCGGTTTGACCTGGAGGGCTTTAAAATTTGGCAGTCTATTCCTCTTTTACTCAGGTCCTTGTTCATTT
>CAZVRN010000201.1:3170-6302 GCA_964629485.1 uncultured Thermodesulfobacteriota bacterium
CCGGCTGGAGTAAAGACGCAACTTTTCATTCGGTACGCAATCAGAAAGGATCACGGTCAAAGAAGGCTTAATCAACCGGGCCAGGGCGCGATTGACCAAGTCGAAGACCGCATGGCTTCTGAGGCTGGCGCTCAGTTCGGTGCTCAATTCATAGAGAAACCTTATTTGATCTGTTTTTTCCCTAAGCGCAGATCGTTCCTTTACCAATAGTTCCTGGTTTTTTTCCAATTTCTTATTAGCATTTTTAAGTTCACGGGTCAATTCCAGGATTTCATGGAAAACTTCTTTATTCTCCAGACCGGCTGCAATAGCCTGTTCGAGTTTTTCAAATTGAACGGGTTTGCTCAAGCAAGACAAGGCCCCGGCCATGATCCAGTTCATCGAATGATCTAGGTCGGCCTGTTGGCACATAACAATAAAAAAACTGTCTAAATTTTTTGTTTGCAGTTCCTGGGACAGCTCCTCTGGTGTCAAACCGTTGACTGCCTCATCCAGGAGGATAATATCCGGCGCTAAATTGGCGAGGTAATTCAAAGCATTGAAACCGTCAGGCACAGAAAAGACGTCAAACCCTTGAGAACTAAGGACCATAGTTAAATAGTCCCTGTGGGATCTCTCAGGATCAACAATTAAAATTGAGCCCTTTTTCAAGATAAACTCCTCTATGTTATTATCTTGTATCGTAATTTTAGCATTTTTTATGCCAAAATTTAAATTCTGGTCTTAGTCGCGTTCCTGAAGCCAAACACGAGACTTCTTAAGAAAGAGTAATTTTGTTGAAATCGCGGAAGGTTAAAATTTAACCAGCATGGATATTTTAAATATTTCGAGGACTTAAATTTGAGCCTGACGATGAGTTCGGCTAAAGGCCGAAGTTCTTAAAAGGTCTTCATTAACCTAATGTCTCCAAGTACAAATATCTACCCAGGGTGCAGTAAGTTTTAAATCCAAGACGGCGGTATACTCCCAGCCCTTGTATGGATGACTGTAAAACACCGATGCGATATTTTTCCTTTCGCGCCTCTGTCAGAGGAGTAAGGGTCATCGCGGCGCCGATTCCCTGGCGTCTCGCCTTTTTGACGGTCGCCACATAGTAAACACCGGCCACACCGCCACCTAAAAAAAGGGTTGATGACCCAACAGGCTTCCCGTTAAGCCTGCCGACATAATGGCGTCGCTGATGGCCTTGGGTTAAGTCTAAGCGGGTGAAATGATCAAAAAGGGCCTTCGCCGCAAATTTCGGCAGATTGAATCCCTGCTCGACCGGATAAAGCCAATCTTTCAAATCCTCTTCGTTCTTAACAGGTTCTATATTTAACATTTTGGGGTAGGGTAGGTTTTCGTTTAAGGCAAACAGGTCCACAGCCATCCCGGGCTGGTTGCCGGCAAATACGAGTCCGTGATTTATGAGATAGTTTTCTAAATCCGGGGGACGCGTACAGGGACCGGTCCACCACATCATCGGGGTATTTCGATATTTAAAGTAATTGATTACTGTTTTAATTTTTTCATCAGCGTTGTCTTTTGAAAAGCGCGCGCAAAGCACTCCGTTGAAGATGGGGTGAGGTATGCCTGTATAAAGCCATATTATGTCAGAATCTTGATACAACTCCGCCCCTTTCCCGCGTCCAAAGCTGAGATATCCTTCGATTTGGTTGGCGTCAATAGCTTTACTCAAAGCATCTGCTGAAAAATCATTTAAAATGTTGCTCATTTACCATTTTCCCTAAGTAGAGCAAAAGTAACCGAAAGCCTAAATGTCCTCTCTTTGGCCATTATAGCTGAGAATTGCATGAAGTCCAAGTTTACTCTTGAAAGTTCAGAAGATTATAAGTTGCCATTAAGGGTGGGGCAGGAGAAAGCAGAATCACTCTGCCGCGGGCCGCATGAGATGAGTTATTTTAAAATAAACGGACTGAAGGCCGAGACTTAGAGACGTCAGAACCATATTAATATCTAAGACCTCTTAAGAACGAGTAATCTTGTTAAAATCGCGGAAGCTGACAATGAGTTCGTCTACGAGACGAAGTTCTTAAGAGATCTTGTTTCGCTTCTTGGGTAATATTTTCTGTCTTCCCAGGTTGTAAGGCCAATAGAAATAGTGTTTAAAATCTGTGGAAAATCAGATGAGATTGTCGATAATGGGTTCTACCATCTGCTGTATTCGTGCGGCTACTTTCAGGGCTTCTTCCGGCGGGATGATTTTAATAACCTGTTGCGTCTCATTATTGATGATCTTGACCACCATTTTCCCTGTCGCCTCGTCAACTGAGAATTTCAAGCGAAAGTTCAATTGCAGAGAATATACCTCAAGTGCGTCAGACTGCTTTCTGCTCGAATCACTAGTTGCCGGAGGCGGAATGTTGGTGGCCTTCATGCCCGGCAAGTTGTTTACTGAATTTAGTCCATCCATTTTTAAATCCCTAGCTGAGATTATTCCTGTACGTATTATTTATCGGCTTTGCCTTTTGAGAACTTAAGTTATTTTTTAAAAAAAACACAAATTGATAGGTTTAATCCTTAAAAGCGGACTTGGCTTTCATGTGACGAAAATAATGAGGTCGGATAAGGCGCATACCCAAGCAAAATAATAAGATAAAGCTAATCTTATCTCTTAAGTTTGGGAAAGCATCGGCCGATAAGAGAATTGTAGCAGGATCAGCAATCTATGGACAAAGGGAGGTGTGGACCTTTTTGTTCCGGGCGCTGGTTACTGGTTTCTCAAAGAATCAGGCAAGGATGCCTCTATTCTCCGCCATTGGCGGGAAAATAAACCTTCATGGAGGAATTTAATTATGGGTCTTGTTATTAATCACAACTTGATGGCCTCGAATGCGGCCCGTAACCTTTCGACTGTGTATCAAGCGCTTTCCCAGTCCACGCAGCGCTTGTCATCTGGTCTGAGGGTTAATTCAGCCGCCGATGACGCAGCCGGGTTGGCGGTTCGCGAACTGATGAGAGCTGATATAGCAGTTCTCAACCAGGGCGTGAGAAACGCCAGCGACGCCATTTCCATGATCCAGACGGCTGAAGGAGCACTCGGCGTTATCGATGAAAAACTCATTCGTATGAAAGAGTTGGCTGAACAGGCCGCCACTGGCACTTACACCACGGCACAGCGCGAAATCATGG
>CAZVRN010000202.1:0-6278 GCA_964629485.1 uncultured Thermodesulfobacteriota bacterium
GCAACTGCTGATCGGGCTGATTGTTCTCGCGTTCCTGACCAATTTTACGGCTATCCAGCGGTTGTTTCATGTTTACCGCCAGTCACTGCGGGAATCCTAGCCGCCTTTTACATTCAAATAAAAAATTTCAGTAGAGGCTATCTCAAAAATTACGGGTTTTTGAGAGGCATCATGGTGCAATAACAAAAAAACCCCCTCCGGGGAGGGGGTGAATAAAGCGAGAGTCCATGAAACGGCTTAGTACATTCCGCCCATGCCGCCGGGCATGCCGCCGCCGGGCATGCCGCCGCCACCTCCCATGGGCTTTTCTTCTTTTTTCTCTGCGATCGTTGCCTCGGTGGTGAGAAGCAGGGCGGATACGGAAGCCGCGTTCTGCAAGGCAAAGCGGGTGACCTTGGTCGGGTCTATAACGCCGGCCTGCAGGAGGTCTTCGTACTCACCGGTTTCGGCATTAAACCCGATAGCCCCTTTCTTGCCCCGGACATTCTCGACGACTAACGCGCCTTCAAACCCGGCGTTATAGGCGATTTGACGGAGAGGTTCCTCCAAAGCGCGCTTTACAATAGCGATACCTTGAGCCACATCACCGTCGGCTGTCAGTTTTTCCACGGCTTTAACCGCACGCAGCAGGGCCACGCCGCCGCCCGGTACGATTCCTTCTTCCACGGCGGCCCGGGTAGCGTTTAAGGCATCCTCGACGCGGGCCTTCTTTTCTTTCATCTCGACTTCAGTCGCCGCGCCAACGTTAATGACGGCCACTCCGCCAATCAGCTTGGCCAGACGCTCCTGGAGTTTCTCCCGGTCATAGTCTGATGTGGTTTCGTCAATCTGAGTACGAATCTGCCGCACGCGGCCTTCAAGGTCGGCTTTTGAGCCCGCGCCGTCGACAATTGTGGTATTATCCTTATCAATGACGATTCTCTTGGCCCGGCCCAGGTCTTCCATCTTCACATTTTCAAGTTTAATACCCAGGTCCTCGGAAACGACCTGCCCGCCGGTAAGGATGGCGATATCCTGCAGCATGGCCTTGCGGCGGTCACCAAAGCCCGGGGCCTTGACGGCGCACGCGGTCAGGGTCCCGCGCAGCTTGTTGATAACCAACGTAGCCAGGGCCTCGCCTTCCACATCTTCAGCGATGATGAGCAGCGGTTTGCCCATTTTGGCGATCTGCTCCAGGATGGGCAGCAGGTCTTTCATGTTGGAAATTTTGCTTTCGTTAAGAAGAATGTATGGATCCTCGAGTACGGTCTCCATTTTTTCGGCGTCAGTGACAAAATAAGGGGAGAGATAACCGCGGTCGAACTGCATGCCTTCCACCACTTCCAGGCTGGTTTCCATGGATTTGGCTTCTTCGACGGTGATTACGCCTTCTTTGCCGACCTTGTTCATGGCCTCGGCGATAATGTTGCCGATCGTGGTATCGTTATTTGCGGAAATCGTACCCACCTGAGCGATTTCTTTTTGATCCTTGGTGGGCTTGGACAATTTTTTCAGTGATTCAACGGCAGCGTCGACCGCCATTTCAATGCCGCGTTTCAGTTCCATGGGATTGGCCCCGGCGGTAACAAGCTTTTGTCCCTCCCGGTAAATGGACTGGGCCAGCAGGGTTGCTGTCGTGGTTCCGTCGCCAGCTACATCCGAGGTCTTGGAAGCGACTTCCTTGACCATCTGGGCGCCCATGTTTTCAAATTTATCTTCCAGCTCAATCTCTTTGGCCACGGTTACACCGTCTTTGGTGATGGTCGGAGGGCCAAAAGATTTTTCCAAGAGCACATTTCGTCCCTTGGGGCCTAAAGTCACTTTGACCGCGTCAGCTAGGGCATTGATCCCTCTCGTGATGGCTTCGCGGGCTTTTGCTTCATATTTGATTTCTTTTGCAGCCATTTTTTTAATTTCCTCCTTCAGAAATTACTTCAAATACTTCGGCTATTCGATTACACCAAGAATGTCGTCTTCACGCATAATGAGAAACTCTTCACCTTCAATCTTGATCTCGGTACCAGCATACTTGCTGAACAAAACCCGCTCACCGGCTTTGACGTCAGGTTTTACTTGTGTTCCATTATCCAGTATTTTGCCCTTTCCAACGGCGATAACTTTACCTTCCTGAGGTTTTTCTTTGGCCGTGTCTGGAATAATGATGCCACCTTTTGTTTTTTCTTCCTCGTCCACTCTCTGGACGATAACACGATCTTGAAGCGGTCGCACTTTCATAGTAAATTCACTCCTTCCATATTCTGATGTTTTGACCCCGACCTTATTTAAGGCGCGTGAGGGTCTTTTTAAAAAAGGGGCATTGTCATGCCTTTAAAAAAAAATATTAGCACTCACCTCATTCAAGTGCTAATAATAAACGTAAGATATATCTTTTTCAAGGAAATTCATCGTCGATCTCATACTTCTTTAACACCTTCAGGCAAAAATTAAGTCCCCTTTCGCCCAGTTTCAAGTCTTTTCGTGAAATTTTTTCTATTTTGTCAAAATTACCTCGGCTTTAATCCTGTTTGCAAACGAGGCCGCCTTGTGATAAAAAAAATATAATAAAACAGGGCGGGACACATTGCCGAAGATAAAAGATGCCAGAAGGGTTTCCGATTACTGGGCCCGTAAGGCGCGCAAGGAAAAATACCCTGCCCGTTCGGTTTACAAATTAAAAGAGGTGGACTTAAAATACCACCTTCTTAAGCCAGGAAGCCGGGTCCTGGACTTGGGTTCAGCACCGGGCGGATGGTTGATGTACGCCTCAGAGCGTGTGGGGCCGAAGGGGTTGGTTGTCGGCCTGGATCTTGAGCCGCTGAAGGTTAAACTCAGGGACAATATGAGGTTCAAACAGGCTGATGTGCTTGAAATCGACCCGGAAATGCTTTTAGAATATGGACCGCTTGATTTAGTACTCTCCGATATGGCGCCGGCCACAACCGGGGTCAAAGAAGTTGATCAGGCCCGGTCGCTTGAACTGGCCCGGGTGGCTTTAACCCTGAGTCGGGTAATGCTGAATCAAGAAGGGGCTTTTCTGGTTAAAATATTTGAAGGTCCACAAGTAGCTGATTTTTTTAATGATTTGAAACGAGAATTCAAAATCGTCCGCCGTGTGAAACCGAAAAGTTCTCGCCGGATCAGTCCGGAGATATTTGGACTGGGATTGAATTATAAAGGTTCATAGGATGAATATTATAAAACGGGGAGGAAAGGTAAGTGTCGGGACATAACAAGTGGAGTTCCATCAAACATAAAAAGGGCGTTGCCGATGCCAAGCGGGGCAAGCTTTTTTCTCAGTTAATCAAGGAAATTACGGTGGCGGCCCGGCTCGGCGGCGGGGACCCTGAAGGTAACCCTCGCCTGCGTACCGCCATCAATGCGGCCAAATCGGCTAATATGCCTAAAGATAATATTGACCGTGCTATCAAAAAAGGCACCGGTGAACTTGAAGGCGCTTCTTACGAGGAATATTACTATGAAGGTTACGGTCCCGGCGGAACTGCTATCCTGATTCAGGTCTTGACTGATAATAAAAACAGGGCCGCGGCTGATGTACGGCATATTCTGAGCAAACATGGCGGGAATTTGGGGGAAGCCGGATGTGTTTCCTGGATGTTTACCCCTAAAGGGCTGATTACGTTTGATCGGGACAGCGTGGACGAGGACGAGCTCATAGAACTGACCCTCGAAGCCGGTGCTGAGGATGTTGATACGGATGGCGATGAGTTTGAGGTCATCACCACGCCGGAGAATTTTGAGTCTGTCAAAGAAGTCTTCGATAAAAACGGAGTGAAATACTCCGGGGCTGAGATAGCCATGGTTTCTCAGAACACCATAGACCTCGACCCTGACACAGCACCTAAGGTTTTGAAGTTAATGGAAAAGTTGGAGGACCTCGAAGATGTTCAGAAGGTCTGGTCCAATTTTGATATTTCCGATGAGGTTATGGAGCGCCTGTAATTGCCAATAGCTCTCGGCATCGATCCCGGCTCCAGAATAACCGGATATGGTCTGGTAACCAAGCAGGGCGCTGAACTTAAGCTGATTGCGGCCGGGCAGTTCAGGGCCAATCAAAGGGTAGCCCTGCCGTATCGTTTGAATCAAATCTATTGCGGGCTTCAAGAGGTCATTAAAAGTTATGGGCCGGATGAAGTGGCAATAGAGGATATTTTTTATGCCAAAAACATTCGATCAGCCATACGGCTCAGCCACATGAGAGGAATAGCACTTCTGGCCGCCGCGGCCGCTGATCTGCCTGTTTACGAATATGCGGCTACGGCCATTAAACTGGCCGTGGTTGGGTATGGCCGGGCGAGCAAGGAGCAGGTCAATCATATGGTCAAACAGCTTTTGAATATCGATGAGACCTTAAGCCTCGACGCCTCCGACGCGCTGGCCGCGGCCATATGCCACATCAACCGGAGCTCCTTTTTAAAGCGGCAGAGGCGCTGCGAATGATCGCATTCTTAAAAGGCGAGTTAAAAGACAAGACCGCCTCTTCCGTGGTTGTCATGACCGGCGGTGTCGGCTATGAGCTTTTTATTCCTCTTTCCACTTTTTATGCCCTGCCCGAGGAAAAAAAAGAGGTGTCCCTGCACGTGCAGACTGTTGTGCGCGAAGATGCCATGCATCTCTTTGGATTTTTAACCCGGGCTGAAAAGGAGACGTTCCTTCTTCTGAACGCCGTATCCAAGATCGGCCCGCGGCTGGCCCTGAATATCCTCTCAGGCATCAGCCCCGCCGAGCTGGTCCGGGCGGTGCGGAAGAGGGACGTGGCCCGTTTGAACGCCATACCTGGCGTGGGTGTCAAGACAGCGGAAAGGCTGCTGGTTGAACTCAAGGACAAGGTCAGCCGGCTGGCGGCCGAGGTTCCGGAAGAAGATTTTCCAGCCGCTCCGGAAACGGTTGACCAGACCGGATTGGATGTCATCTCAGCCTTGCTCAACCTGGGCTATAGAAGGTCTGAAGCCGAAAAAGCCCTGCGGCTTGCCCGGGCTGAAGCCGGAGACGGGGCAGACCTTTCTGACCTGCTCCGGGCCAGCTTGAAAAAACTTCAAAAGGCTTAATCAAGTGGCAGAAAGGATAGTTGACCCAGATCGTCTTCCTGACGATTCCCTCTTTGAAGCAGGGATTCGGCCGAGGTACTTTAAAGAATTCATAGGCCAGGATGACGTAAAAAGCAACCTTTCCGTCTTTGTGCAGGCCGCCAAAGGCCGGTCCGAGGCCCTGGATCATGTTCTCTTATATGGATATCCCGGCCTGGGGAAAACCACGCTGGCCAATATTTTGGCCAATGAACTCGGAGTCGGTTTCAAGAGCACCTCGGGGCCGGTGATTGAAAGACCCGGCGACCTGGCGGCCATTTTAACAAACCTCGAGCCCCATGATATCTTTTTTGTTGACGAAATTCATCGACTCAACCACGTTATCGAGGAAATTCTCTACCCGGCCATGGAGGATTTTCAACTGGATATCATCATCGGCCAGGGGCCCAGCGCCAGGACGGTCAAGCTTGATCTGGCCCCATTCACCCTGGTTGGAGCCACGACCAGGGCCGGGCTCCTTTCTCCCCCGCTTCGTGATCGTTTCGGCGTTTTGCTGCGGGTGGAGTTTTATACTCCTGAGGACCTGGTGCAAATTGTTTCCAGGGCAGCCCAGGTTTTGGATGTGACCCTGGAGCCTGACGGAGCCTGGGAGATCGCCCGCCGCTCACGGGGCACACCCCGCGTGGCCAACCGTCTCCTGCGCCGGGTTCGCGACTTTGCCGAAGTGCAGGCAGACGGGGTTATTAACCGGGCCGTCGCCGACGCCTCACTGAAGAAGCTCTCTGTGGATGTCGTGGGCCTGGACAGGCTTGATCGGGAAATTTTACGAACCATAATCGAGAAATTCGACGGGGGTCCGGTTGGACTGGATACCCTGGCCACCAGCGTGGGCGAGGAATCCGGCACAATTGAGGACGTATGCGAACCGTTTCTTCTGCAGCAGGGTTTTATCCATCGCACCCCAAGAGGCCGGATTGCGACCAGGCGGGCCTATGAACATTTAAACCTGACCCCGGCCGACAAGGGCAGCAAGGGCGGACAAAGCAGCCTTTTTTAGGCGGCCCGTCGCCCCTGAGCATCAGTAATATATAGAAATTATTTCAAAAATTCTTGCGACATGCTGCTCGATTTTCCGTAAGCTTGCGGCTTCCGCTGATTAACCCATCTTCTCTTAGAAACCTCTTAAGCGAAACATTTCAGACAATACAAATTTTCACGCTGAAAACGAGGCCATGAGATGAATTGATTTCAGTG
>CAZVRN010000203.1:0-6244 GCA_964629485.1 uncultured Thermodesulfobacteriota bacterium
GATCCCGCGGGTCGCGCCGGTAACAATGGCTCGCTTGCCTTTCAATTGAAGATCCATGTCTTGTCCTCCATGTCTTCTTGATGCTTGTGGTCAGGCAAAAATCAGCTTTTACCTAAACAGTCATTTCAATCAAAGTTTCTTAAAATCCGGTTGGCCAGTTCTGAAGAAGTTTGTCGCTGATAAACCCGTTTTTCCGGTTGTGCATGATCTCCAGGCAGTCGATAATGTATTTCCTGGTATCGCGCGGATCAAGAACGTCATCGAGCCAGCCGTCCGCCGCCGCTTCCCACGGCGCGCTGCCATATTCCATTTCCTTGATCAGCTTTTTTCTTTCAGCTACCGGGTCATCCGCTTTGGCGATCTCCCGCCCCCAGACCACGTTTGCCGCGGCTTCGGGTGACATAAAGCTTATCTCAGAAGTGGTCAGGGCTGAAATAAAATCAGCGCCGCAATTGGGGCCGCACATGTTGGAAATACCCATGCCATAGGCCTTGCGGACAATCACGGTTATTTTAGGCACGGAAGCCAGGGAAAGCGCCTCCATCCAGGTCATTATCTTTAGGGGGATTTTACGCCTTTCAGCCGGTTTGCCGACCAAAAAGCCCGGAGTATCGGCAAGATGAACCAGCGGAATATTAAAGGAGTCGCACAGGGTAATGAAGCTGGTTGCCTTCTCGCATTCGTCCGGCCCGGACGCGCCGGCGTTGTAAAGGCCCTGGTTGGCGATAATGCCTACCACCCTGCCGTTCATTCTGGCCAGGCAGGTGATGAGGGCCTTTCCGAAGAACGGTTTCAGGTCGAAATATTTGCCGTGGTCTACTATATCCTTGATAACGCGATACATGTCATAAACCCGGTTGGACTTGTCAGGGATGATCTTCATCAGCTTCTCGGTCTTTCTGTCCGCCGGGTCTGACGGAGGCAGGCAAGGCGGTTCCTCATCGCAATGGGAAGGCATATAACTCAAGAACTCCCTGATAATCTGCATACAGTGTTCATCATCCTCGGCAAAGGCGTCCACCTGGCCGGTTACCTCGGCGTGCAATTTCCAGCCGCCGAGTTCCTCCGGGGTAACTTTTTCATCCAGGGCCACTTCAAGCACCCTGGGGCCGGAGACGGCCATGCAGGTGCCTTTTACCTGGACCACGAAATCCGATCGTGCCGCCTGCCATGAGGGGTCACCGAAGCAATAACCCATGATGGCCGTGATATGGGGTGTCCTGCGGGGTCTTAAGAGGGTTTTGCCTGGGAAAGTAACCGCCAGCACGCCCGTAGATCCCATGACACTCTGCAGGTGAACCCCGCCGCTTTCACCGAGCCTGATGACCGGGAAGTTCATTTCCGGGGTAAGCAAGGGATGCAGGCCTCTTTCTCTCCGACTGCCTGAGACTTTTCTGCCGCCGGTGCCTGCCAGGATGGTGCTGTCGTCCGATTGAACGATTACCGTCCGCCCGTCTATTTTACCGTAACCGTGAATCTTGTTGACATGAAATTCCTGGCCGTCCGGCGTTGTGAATTGTTCCAGAGCGCCTATCTCCATCCAGGAGCCCGGATCGAGTAACTCATCAAGCCGCTCCCTTGCGGTCAGGCGGCCGCGCTCCCGATGCCTGGCTATCATTTTTTCTCCTCCCATGGCCAGGTTTATTTTTTTTCTGCGCTCCAGTTCCTTCAACGCTTCCTCTTTTTTCATGCTTGAGCCTCCTTAGAGCCAACAAACTATCGTTGGGGAAAAAATACTAAAATTTGATTTTTTAAGCGTTGTTGGCCGGAAATTACCCCTTGGGATTTTTGAGAAATCCGTCTCTAAAATTACTGGTTCTCAAGGGGTTTTCCCCTGTGAATGTAAGGTAATAGAAATCAAAAGCCGGTGTCAATGGTAATTAAGACCTCTTAAGAGTTTCGTGCTCCGGCAGAATTCATGGTCAAGGCTTCTGCAAAATTACCGGTTCTCAGGGGGAAATAATGAAATTTCCCTCTCCCGCCGGAGAATGGCGGGAGAGGGAAAGCAGATCTAGATGGGACTCAAGCCGAGATCAGCCCAGGATGGCCTTGAGGTCCTCCTCGGGCGTGGTGATGGGCATGATATTATAATTTTTCACCAAAACGTCCAGCACGTTCGGGGTGATAAAGGCCGGCAGGGTGGGTCCGAGGCGTATGTTCTTGATATCCAGATAAAACAGGGTCAAGAGGATGGCCACGGCTTTCTGTTCGTACCAGGAAAGCACCAGGGACAGAGGCAGCTCATTCACCCCCGTGTCAAAGGCCTCGGCCAGGGCCAGGGCGATCTGCACGGCTGAATAGGCGTCGTTGCACTGGCCCACGTCGAGCAGGCGCGGGATGCCGCCGATGTCTCCCAGGTCCTTGTCGAAAAAGCGGAACTTGCCGCAGGCCAGGGTCATAATGATGCTGTCTTGAGGCGCCTGTTCCACGAACCTGGTGTAATAGTTTCGTCCCGGCTTGGCGCCGTCGCACCCGGCCACCAGGAAGAAATGCTTGATGGCCCCGCTTTTCACCGCCTCGATAATCTTATCGGCCACGGAAAGAACCGCGTTTCTCCCGAAGCCCACAGTGACCGAGCCCTTGTCGGTGTCTTCGGGGAAGCCCGGCATTTCCAGGGCTTTTTCAATCACGGGCGTGAAATCCTCGTTTTCGATGTGCGTCACGCCGGGCCAGCCGACCAGGCCGGTGGTGAAGATATTGTCATGGTAAGATTCCTTGGGGTTCTGGATGCAGTTTGTGGTCATGAGGATAGCTCCCGGAAACTCGGCGAACTCCTTTCTCTGGTTCTGCCAGGCCGTGCCGAAGTGTCCGTAAAAATGGGGGTACTTCTTCAGCTCCGGATACCCGTGCGTGGGCAGCATTTCTCCGTGGGTGTAAACATTTATGCCTTTGCCTTCCGTCTGCTTCAATATTTCTTCCATGTCCTTGAGGTCGTGCCCGGAAACCAGAATGGCCTTGCCTTTCTTGGCTCCCAGAGGCACCTGGGTTGGCACCGGCTGACCGTAAGTCCCGGTGTTGGCCGCGTCAAGCAGCTCCATGGCCTTAAGATTGGCCTTGCCGCATTCAAGCACCAGGTCAACCCACTGTTCCAGGGTAAGGTCCGGGTTCAGCAGGGCGGCCAGACCCTTGTGCATAAAGGCGTAAACCTCGTCATCCTCGTGCCCCAGGATCTGGGCGTGATCCGCGTAAGCCGCCACTCCCTTGATTCCGAACAGCATGGTGTGCTGAAGGGAAAGGATGTCCGGGTTTATGTCCGGGGCCGATTTGAGGCCCGCTTTCTCGCCCTGCGCGACCATGCCTTCCATGGTGTCGGCCGGGGTGAAATTGGCCGGGGCCTGAGTAAAATCGGTTTTACCGCCCGCGGCCGCGACTTTTTCCTTGAGCGCTTCTCTTAAATGTACGGATTCCTGAATCAGCGGGATGAACCGCTCGGGATCAAAGTCCACGTTGGTCAGCGTGGAAAACATGGCCTTTGCCGTAAAGACGTTTACCTCCTTATCCACCACTCCGACCGCGCGGCCCGCGTCGGCGTATAAGGAAAGCCCCTTGAGCGCATGAATCAGGAGATCCTGGAGCGCCGCCACATCCGAGGGTTTGCCGCAGACACCCTTAACGGTGCAGCCCTCACCTTTTGCCGTTTGTTCACACTGATAACAAAACATAAATTCCTCCCTTTTTCTAGTTATGATAGTCTAATAAGAACGGCCCTTCCAGCCTCGGGCCAACTTTATTTTGAAGTATACGGTTAAGGTTGATGCCGGGCATTGACTTAGATCAAAACCAAATTTTTTGCACAACATTTTTTGAAAAAATGAAGAGGTTCTTTATTTAACTCACTGTTTTTCATCAAAAAAATAAAACAAGAATACGTTTGGCCCGTTAATAACCAAGTATTTTTTTGTTTTACTTTTTATGTTTTTTCAAGGAAAGTTTTATACGTATTTTTGCTTTTTTTAAAAAAATTCAGAAAATATTTGACAAGCCGCGCAAAATTGATCATAATGAACAATATAATTCGAACTAATCATTTTTGATTCAAAATGATAATGAGGAGGTTTTTATCATGGCCAGAATCAAAATCAAAGACCTGCCAAAGGATAAGAAAATCAGCAAAGAGGAGATGGAGAGGGTAAAAGGAGGTTTTTTTAATATAAATACAAGTTATGGAATTTTCCCCGTTGAAGGTGAAAGCCAGGACAAAGACCACAAAAATTGGATTGACTGATTATAAACTTCTCAAGAACTTCGTCCTTTAGCCGACCGATTGTCAGGCTTCCGCTTTTTTCAACAAAATTACTGGTTCTTAAGAGATCCCTGCTCATTCCCGCCCGCTTAAAGATTAGCCGCGGAAAAGATGGGCCTGTAACGCCGAACGCGGCTGACTAGTTCTTCCTCTTCCCGGGCCTCTAACTTCTTGATTCTCCTGGCCGCGTCGAACAGCATCGGCCAGAGGCGCAGGTCAGAAGGCAGGGCCGCGGTGGAAACTCCCTGGTTTAGAGTAAACCAGAGGCAGGCGTCGATTTCATCCTGCCGGTCAAACGGCTCGTACCAGGTGTGATAATTACGAAGCTCCCGCTGCCAGCGGCGTTTGGCCACGGCCTTCATGGCGATCATGCCGACGTTTTTCTGCCGGGCAGTTTCCAGCAAGGGTTCGAAGTCATTGAAATCATCCAGGCGCGCGGCGATGACCCGGTTCAGGGGGAAGAGGACTGTATCAAAATCAAAGCGGCGAAGCGCTTCCACGTGAACAAAGGGCCTGTGCCCGGTGATGCCTATGTGCCGGACAAGCCCCTGGTCCCTGGCCTCCAATACCGCCTCCAGAGCGCCGCCCGGGCCCAGGATGACGTTCAGCGTTTCCAGGTCATCCACACCGTGGAATTGATAAAGATCGAAATAATCCACCTTAAGGGTCTCAAGCGATCGTTTGATGCTTTCCCGGGCCCTGGTTTTACTTCTTGCCCTTGTCTTGCAGGCCAGGAAAACTTCTTGGTGATGTTTTTCCATCCATGGGCCGAGCCGCGTCTCGGCCTGTCCATACGAGGGTGAGACGTCGAAATGGTTTACTCCTTCTTCCATTGCCATTTCAATGGCGGCCTCAGCCTCGGCCTGATCAGCATTCCAGAGAGCAGCCGCCCCAAAGGTAAGAATGCTGCTCATGTGGTTTGTTTTTCCCAGTTTTCGCTGCTCCATGGTTTCTCCTGTTTGTTCGGGGTTACTCATAGCATCTATAACCTGCGGTTCATTGTCAAGGTTTTCCATAGATTAAAAGGCAAAAACGGGACACCTTAAAGAACCGGCAATTTTGCTGAAATTAAAGGCCAAAATTTCACCGGCAGAAATATTAAAAATATTTCGGGGGATTAAGGTTGAACCGGGCCATGAGTTCAGCTAAAGGACGAAGTTCTTAATAAGGTATCAATTTGACAACCGGCCTTCCTTCATCTATATTTTTTTAAGTAAATCCCGTTAGAACCTTTAACTTTGCGCGATCTGTTTTTGGGGAGGCAAAACCAATGCAATATCGGCGTTTCGGCAGTTTAGACTGGGAAGTTTCGGCTCTTGGATTCGGCGCCATGCGCCTGCCGGTCATCAACAAGGATCAGTCCAGGATCAATGAACCTGAAGCCATGAAGATGATTCATTATGCCTTTGATCACGGGGTGAATTATATTGACACGGCCTGGCCTTATCACGGCGGGACCAGCGAGGCCTTGGTCGGCCGCGCCCTCAAGGGCGGGTACCGGGAAAAAGTCAGGCTGGCCACCAAGCTGCCTTGCTGGGCTGTTAAGACAGTCGATGATTGTGAAAAAATACTGAATAAACAGCTCGACCGCCTTCAGACGGATCATGTTGACTTTTATCTCCTGCATGGACTCAACAAGACAAGATGGCCGGCCATGCGCGATATGGGGGTCTTGGAGTGGGCCGAAAAAGCGAAGAGCGACGGCCGGATCAATCATTTGGGATTTTCCTTTCATGACGACTGCGAGGTCCTGGAAGAGATCATAGACAGTTATGACGGGTGGACGCTCTGCCAGATTCAATACAATTTTATGGATATCGAATACCAGGCAGGCACAAAGGGCCTTAAATACGCCGCGGAAAAGGGCCTGGCCGTGGTGGTAATGGAACCGATTCGCGGCGGTCAACTGGCCAAAAACCCGCCGGACAGCGTGGCCGAATTATGGAAGTCGGCCGAACAGCAAAGATCGCCGGCGGAATGGGCCTTGCAGTGGGTCTGGAA